>NZ_JAFBEI010000039.1 GCF_016908655.1 Streptococcus saliviloxodontae | reverse complement strand
GAATCAAAGCAAAACTAAAAGGACTTAGTCCTGTGCAATACAGAACTAAATCCCTTCAATAAATATAGTGTCCAACTTTTTGGGGTCAGTACATACGACTGCTTTTTTGTTATGATAAATATAGTTTTTATAAGGATGGTTTTTATGCTTACTTTCATGAAACGGCTATCCATCACACAGCGATTAACCTTAAGTTTCTTGTTGGTTATTGTTATGGGGAGCCTATTACTTTCACTGCCTATCACCCACTATCAGAATGCTCCTCAGACAACCTATCTAGATCATTTGTTTAATGTCGTATCCATGGTTTGTGTTACAGGATTGTCTGTCTTTGCTGTCGGTGATGTCTATAATGGTCTCGGACAAGTCATCAGTATGATACTTATGCAAATCGGTGGGCTAGGACTGGTCACAATCCTTGCCATCAGTAGCTTTGCACTCCGTAAGAAAATTAATCTCTCAGAGTCGAGGCTCCTGCAATCAGCCTTAGGAAAAGATGACAGCTATCGCCTCAAAGACTACCTCTTCAATGTCTATAAAATCACATTCGGTATCGAGGCTGTTGCTGCCTTACTACTGATGATTGACTTTATCCCTCGTTTCGGACTAGGGCATGGTGTCTTCAACGCTTTTTTCCTAGCTGTATCAGCTTTTTGCAATGCAGGCTTTGATAATCTAGGAAGCAATAGCCTCAAGGCTTTTGTGCTGAATCCTCTGATTAATGGTGTCATCGCTTTTTTAATTTTTGCAGGTGGTCTAGGATTCGCAGTTTGGATGGATCTCTTTAGAGGTTTAAAGAACTATCTGACAGATAAGCCTATTCGTTACAAAGCCTTTCAAAAATCTCTCAGTTTACAAAGTCAACTTGTTCTAAACACAACAGCTATCGTGCTTTTCTTAGGAACCCTGCTAACATGGTACACCGAGAGCGGCAACCCTGATACCATTGCTCACTATAATGGCTTTCAACAGCTAATGGTTAGCTTCTTTCAAACAGTTACCATGAGAACAGCTGGTTTTGCAACCATCTCTTATACGGCTACCGATTTTTCAACAAACGTCCTCTACATGATCCAGATGATCATGGGAGGATCGCCTGGCGGAACAGCTGGTGGGGTCAAATTGATGGTGGTTGCTGTTATTTTCTTGCTTTTCAGAGCTGAGCTCAAAGGGCAAGACAACGTGGTTTATGCCAATCGTATCATCGCTAGTAAGACCATTAAGCAAACCTTAACCATTTTGATTTTTTTCTTCAGCGTTCTCTCTATCGCTTACATCCTCCTACTCGAAGTAGAACCTACACTTGACCCGAATGCTCTGCTATTTGAAGCAGTGTCTGCTATTGCAACGGTCGGTGTCTCCATGGATCTGACAGCTAAACTCTCCCTAGCAGGACGTATCATCATCATGCTACTCATGTTTATCGGTCGAGTCGGCCCCATCACCGTCCTCCTCAGTCTCATGCAAAAGAAAACCAAATCAGTCCATTACGCCAGCACTGAGCTGTCTCTGGGCTAAACTAGAAAGGAATTTCCTATGTCAACAAAAATTATCGGCGTTCTAGGTCTCGGAATCTTTGGGCAAACCGTCGCCAAAGAACTCTCTAACTTTGAACAAGAAGTTATCGCCCTAGATAACAATGAACAACATATTCAACTGATAGCTGACGTAGTTACCAAAGCAGCAGTTGGGGATATTACGGATATCGACTTCCTCAAAGCGACTGGGATTGACCAGTGTGACGCTGTCATCATCGCTACTGGTAAGCATTTAGAAGCCTCTACTCTTGCTCTCATTCATTGCAAGAAGCTCGGTATTCCTAAAATCATCGCCAAAGCAACTAACCCTAGCTATGAGGAGGTGCTTTATGCTATCGGAGCCGACTGGGTCATCATGCCAGAGCGCAGCACTGCTATGAACCTGGCTTCTGAACTCCTCCGTAATAGGATTACCGACATCTTCCATTTGGAAGACCATGTTAGTCTGGTCGAATTTGAACTCCCCCAAGATTGGGTTGGTAAAACCCTGCTTGATCTCAATGTTCGTCAAAAATATGACCTTAATGTCATCGGCATTCGTCCCAATAAGACTGCATCCCTCAACACAAAAGTTAACCCCAAAGAAACACTCCAAGAAGGTAGCAATATCATGGCTATCGCTGACAAACGAACTTTGGAAAAATTTGATTATTTAGGCTATTTAAAATAAGTGACGATATAGAAAAAGACTTGAAGTTTCCTTCAAGTCTTTTTCTGATTATATGTCTCTGTCTTTGTAATCAAGCCCAAGGGTTATAAAAGCGTCCTTGATTAACCCAGATCAAGGCTAAGCTGAGAAGTAACAAACTAATGGCCAAAAGCAAGGTTAGCCAATCTGCTTTTTTAAACGCCTGATAATTGTACCACGTACGTTTTTTATTTTTACCAAAACGTCGTAATTCCATCGCTGTCGAAACGGTATCGATACGCTCCAAAGAGGATAAAATCAGAGGCAAGGCAATCTGAAGATTTCCCCTAATCCGACTAATCAAACCAGCTTTCTTGGATAACTCTAAACCACGCGCTTCTTGAGATCTACGAATGGTATAAAATTCTTCTTGAATATCTGGAATGTAACGCAAAGTCAAACTAACAGCATAAGAAATACGATAAGAAACGCCGATTTGATTTAAACTTGCCGCAAATTGGCTGGGATGTGTCGTCATCAAAAAAAGAATCGCTAATGGTACCGTACAAAAATACTTGAGCAACAAATTAAAGAGGTAAAAAAGCTCCTGATAAGATAGCGAAAAGTATCCCCATCCTGAAATCACTAAATCTTTGCGACCATAAATTTCAGCTCCATAACTCGGTGAAAACAGGTAAACCATCATCAAATTAAAAATAGCAACAATCAAAATAAGATTAATGACAAAGGAAATATCCTTCCATCGAATCTTAGCTTGATAAAACAAATACATGGCTAGAACACCCATCAGTAAGATAAAGCGGGTATCGTAAGTTGCCATACAAGCAACTGAAACTAGAATGAAAAAAATCAATTTACTAGCACCAGACAAGCGGTACAAGAAACCTTGTCCTTGCTGATAACCAATCAGTCGATTCGACATAGGTCCTCCTTTCGTTTTTGACTATAGTAGTTGGTGAGAGCTATGGGGTCAAGTTCCAACTTCTCTGCCAAATCATAAAGACTAGTTTTCTTGAGATTAGCTTGTTTCAGCAGTTCTTCTTGACCCAAAATTTCTAAAGGACTAGCATCTGCCAAGAGACGACCATCTGCGATAACAATACAACGGTCAGAATGTTCCATCATCAGTTGCATGTCATGTGTAATCATAACTATTGTATGACCTTTTTGATTTAGACTCTCAAGGAAGGTCATAATTTCAGTATAGTGTTGACGATCTTGACCTGCCGTTGGCTCGTCTAAAAGAATAATTTGAGAATTCAATACCAAAATCGCTGCAATCGTGACACGTTTCTTCTGACCAAAAGATAGAGCAGAGATTGGCCACTTACGAAATTCATAAAGACCACATGTTTTGAGAACCTCATAGACACGTTGTTCAACCTCATCTTCTGGGATGCCACGTAGGCGTAAACCAAGGGCTACCTCATCAAAAATCATCGTCTGACTAATCATTTGATTAGGATTTTGTAAAACATAACCAATACGACTAGCCCTCTCTTTAACCGAATCATTGGCTATATCTTGTCCCAAGTAAGAAATCTGACCGCTAGCTTCGATAAACTTGGTCATTACTTTTGCGAGAGTAGATTTCCCAGCTCCATTTTTTCCGACAATCGCTAAACGCTCTCCTTGATAAATCGTCAAAGAAACATCTTTAAGAATCGGCTTATCATGGCTATAACCAAAACAAATACGCTCCAACTCTAAAAGAGGCTTCTTGTCTTTTACCTCTACAACTTGTTCTGGCAATTGAATAGTTGCTGCTTCTATTGTCATCTGACTCAAAGGGGTTAACCGCTTAAATCCTGACAAATCATAACCCAAGTCCTTCAAGCTTGATAGATAAAGAGGCTCTCTAATGCCATTTTCTAGTAGTAAGGAGCTAGCCAACAAATCATCAGGCTGACCATCAAAAACGATACGTCCATCATTGATCAAAACAATACGATCAACAAAACGATATAAAACATCCTCCAAACGATGCTCGATAATAATAGTCGTCGCTTTCTCTTCCTGATGAATACGGTCGATTAAATCAATAGTATCCTGACCAGATTTGGGATCAAGATTAGCCAAAGGTTCATCAAAAAGCAAAATTGGACTTTCATCAATTAAGACACCAGCAAGGCTGACACGTTGCTTTTGTCCTCCTGAGAGATCCTGTGGGCGATGATCCAAAAATGCAGTCAAATCTAAACGCTGAGACCATGTTGTAATTTTCGCAAGCATCTGCTCATGGTCAACACAATCATTTTCAAGTGCAAAAGCTAAATCTTCAGCGACAGTTAGCCCGATAAATTGCCCATCTGGATCCTGCAAGACTGTTGAAACCAAATGAGACTTATCGTAAATCGACAGATTAAAAGCATCCTTGCCACCAATGGTAAAACTTCCTTCTACCTGACCAGAATAAATATTCGGAATAATACCATTTAAGCACTGACCTAGTGTTGACTTTCCGCTTCCAGAAGGTCCAACAATCAGAACTTTTTCACCTTTAGCAATCGTTAAATTGATTTCTTTTAGGGTTGGCTCAGCTTGAGCATCGTATTTAAAACTAAACTGATTAAAGACAATAAATTCATTCATAAATAAGTTATTTTCTACATTTCTAAACCATCATACTTAAAACGTATAGAGCTACCTTACTAGTATATCAAAAAAATGGAAAAAGGAGCAGGGAAACCCTAACTCCTCACCCTTAATCTTTTGAAAGACTACCTGCTTGTGTACGTGATTTTGCATAAGCTAACATCAGAGCTGTTCCTGCAATTGCAATGGTCAATGCATTTGAAATACCCGCTACAAAACCTTGCGCATAGAGGTAAGACCAAGCTTGATTGTATTGCAATTTATCTCCAATCGGTGTGATAACACCGTAGGCTACAATTATCGAAACCACTTGCACAAGATTGAACCAAATGATTTGTCCCACTGAAAAGATGCCTTTTGTCACATCATATTTTGAACGGAACAGCCCAATCACTAGACCTAAAATACCAGATGCCAAGACCCATGACCAAGAAATACTACCATATTGAATACCATCTTTCAAAGCATGGCCGATGAAACCAATTAAAAAACCTGCCAATGGTCCAAAGACAACTGAAAAGAGCGCCTGTACAGCATACTGCAGTTGGATGCTTGTGTTACCAAAAATCGGAATATTGATAAACATCCCAATAATGACAAATAAAGCAGCACCAATACCAGTTGCAACAACTGTTTTTGTTGAATTATTTTTCATAAAAAATCACCTAATCTCCTAAACATTTAATTTCAATGTGCCAGTTCGGTCCGACACCAACATTATAAGCCTTAGCAAACGAACCTTGATTAATAGCTAAGCCAACACGGTAAAGTGAGTTAATATACAAAATAGGTTGCCCTAAACGAACATCAGCAAAAGATTTTCCATACGTTACCTGATTTTGGTACACCAGCATATCGTTATTGTAAATCGTTACCTCAAAGCGGTCGCCAAATTCTGGCGTCAATGAATAAAACTCATCACGCGTAATAGAGGTCCACAAAGAACCAAACCTAACATCAAGAATATCGATAGCACCACAAACCCTATTGTTCTCAAGTTGAGTCTCAACCACTGGTAGCTCTAAGATATCCTCTACAGACAACAAAGGACCGACCTCATCAAAACTGATATGACCAGAGGCTAATTTAGCTCCCGTATAAGCATAGACATCTCTTCCATGAAATGTGTAAGATAACTCCGTATTGCGACGTCTGTTCTCTACTTCAGAAATTTCACGAACAGCTTCAATACCAATATTCTGCTTAATATAAGACAAGGTACCGTTATCAGGAGTCACAATGTAGTGACCTGTCTTCGTCAAGGCCACAACACTCTTTCGCGAGGAACCTACACCAGGATCGACAACTGATACAAAAGTGGTACCTTCTGGCCAGTATTCTACCGTTTGGAACAGGCGATAGGAAGCCTCAAAAGTATTATAAGGCGTGATGTCATGTGTCAAATGATGAATCCCTAGGCTGGGATCCTCCTGAAGAGCAACACCAATCATCGCTGAGACAGCGCCATCAACTAGACCAAAATCCGATTGTAAAACCAATAATTTATTTGCCATAAACGACTCACTTTCATTACTTGAATGTATATTTTATCATATTTTGATGTGGTTTTGAATAAGTAAATCTTTAGAGCTAGTTATAGCTACAACCTATAGCGACAAAAATAAAAGAGAGTGGATTATTTTGTCCACCTCTCTTAGATTAGTTTTTCTTCCAGCGAGATTTTTCAGCAACTGCTGTAAATAATACATCCGTTGATGAGTTAAGGGCTGTTTCACAAGAATCTTGGATAACACCAACAACAAAACCAACACCAACAACTTGCATGGCAACATCATTTGAGATACCAAATAGGCTACATGCTACTGGAATCAATAATAGTGACCCACCAGCAATCCCTGAGGCACCACATGCTGAAATAGCTGAGATAACACTCAAAATCAAAGCCGTTGCAAAGTCCACTTCAATTCCCATTGTTGTAACTGCTGCCAGCGTCAATACATTAATAGTTACCGCTGCACCAGCCATATTGATTGTTGATCCTAGAGGGATAGAAACTGAATAAGTATCTGGATCCAATCCCAGCTCTTCACACAATTTCAAGTTAACAGGAATGTTGGCTGCTGACGAACGAGTAAAGAAAGCCATTGTTCCAGAATCTTTAATACAACGCCAAACCAAAGGATAAGGATTTTTCCCCATGACCACAAAAGAAATTAACGGATTGACAACAAGTGCTACAAAAGCCATAGTCCCTACTAAAACGAGTAAGAGAACACCATAATCTAAAATAACTCCCAAACCGTTTTCAGCAATGGTATCAAAAACCAACCCCAAAATACCAAATGGCGCTAAATTGATAATCCAACGAACAATCTGCGACGTTGTTTCCGCCATTGTATTGAGCAAATCCTTCGTATTTTCACTAGCCGTACGCATAGCAAAACCAAAGACAACTGCCCAAACCAACACACCAATATAATTAGCTGTCGCAATGGCATTAAAAGGATTGTCAACCATATTCATCAATAGAGACTTAAATACCTCACCAACACCTTCTGGTGAATTAGCTGACTTAGTAGCAGTTGCTTCTGACAAGGTTAGTCCAATCGGAAAAATATAGTGGGAAATAACTGCTGTTAGAGCTGCTGCAAATGTTCCAAATAGATAAAGAATAATAACTGTCTTCATATTGGACTTTTGACCTTCTCTCGTCTGAGACAAGGCATTTGCGACCAAAGCAAAGACCAAAAGTGGTGCAATTGCTTTCAAGCCACCCACAAACATATCTCCTAAAAGTCCAATAACAGTAACTTTGGGTAATAAAATCCCCAGTATAGCACCTAGAATAACACCAATTGAAATACGTTTGATCAAACTGGTCCTATTCCATGCATGAAATAGACGTCTCATCATAGTCTCCTTAATTTTTTTCAGACTTACCTATGATACCTTAAAATAGAAAAATGGTCAATTTGATCAAAAGCATTGACGAAAGCGCCATCAAACCATTATAATAAGATACGGTACGCAATTATGTTCAATTATACACAATTTTATACAATTATCTTTAAGGAGTTCTTATGAAAGAAAGAAAAACAACTCTTATCATCGGTTTAATGCTGTTTGCTCTCTTTTTTGGGGCAGGAAACCTAACCTATCCAGCCTTTTTAGGCCTCTATTCAGGTAACCAACTAGTTCTTGCTATCATCGGTTTTTGTTTGACTGGTGTAACCCTTCCTTTATTGGGGGTTGTTGCCATGGCTTACTCTGGCAAGGACAATGCCGAGCAACTCGCTTATCCTATTTCTAAGAAATACGCTGTCGCATTCATGGCGACACTCTACCTTGCTATTGGTCCTTTCTTTGCTATTCCTAGGACAGGGGCTACATCCTTTTCGATGAGTATCCAAGCTCTCTTTGGAAATAGCATCTGGGTAAAGATTATCTACGCTATCATCTTTTTTGGACTATCCTACCTTCTTGCGATTAAACCAAGTAAAATCGCAAATTATATCGGAAAATATTTAACACCAGTTCTTTTTAGCGTTCTAGCTATCTTGATTCTCATGTCCTTTATCACACCAGCAGGATCTATCGGATCTGCTTACGATGCCGCTGATAGCATTAGCAATCAATTCGCTAGCCATCCTTTTATCGCTGGATTAATTCAAGGTTACGGGACAATGGATGCCCTTGCCTCACTAGCTTTTTCAATCGTTGTTATCCAAGCTGTCAAAGACCAAGGTCGAAGTGAGAGCAAAGAAATCACACGTATGACCTTCCAGTCTGGGATTATTGCTGCTGCCTTTCTCGCCTTAATCTATATCTTTGTCAGTCGTATCGGAGCAACGTCTCAAGCACTATTCACCATGAGCAAGGGGCAATTTCTCTTCAATGGCATTCCTGCTGATGGCGGAAACGTTCTTGGACAAGCAGCCTACCACTATCTTGGTTTCTTTGGACAGATTATCCTTGCCATCGTTGTCTTTCTCGCTTGTCTCTCAACTTCAGTAGGACTTATCACATCTTGTGCCGAGTACTTCCATGGGCTATTGCCTAAAGTTAGTCATAAGATATGGGCAGGTCTCTTTACACTCATCGCCACTGCTTTCTATTTTGGTGGTCTAAACCAAATCATTAGCTGGTCTCTGCCTGTGCTATACCTCCTATACCCTCTAACAATTACTTTGGTCTTTCTGACCTTAACTAAAAAGGCCTTGAATCTCAGTCCTATCGTTTTCAAAACAACAACCGTTTTAACCTTGATTGCTGGGCTTTACGATGCTCTAGCAACACTTTCTAGCATGACCGGGCTCTTTTCTATCCCAGACAGTATTAACCATTTCTTTACACAAGTTGTACCAATGGGAGCCTACAATATGGGATGGATTTGTTTCGCCCTTGTCGGATTTGGCGTCGGTATTGTTCTATCAAAATTCAACAAATAAAATCATAATAAAAGAGTTTGAGACAAAGTGGTCTCAAACTCTTTTTAATCTAGTTAGTTTCTATAGGCGCAGTGGTTGGGACAAAGCGAGAGAATGAGATACTTTAACACCACTCATCTACCGCTGTATAGTCTCTGATCCACTGGTAAATCAACTTTTACAAGCCTGCAATGTTCTAAACATGATACAACAACATCAGTCCTCTTTGAAATGACCGACTTTCCTACTCTCCTTTTTAAAAATCATTCTCTAAAAGAACTTCTAATCTTTGAACATAATAGTGATTTCCAACGAATTGTTCTTGTATTATTTTCAAAGCATAGTTATCCGATACAAAATGTTGTTCTCTGTTAGTATCGGCTGAGATATTTGCTACTATTTCTGGATCAGTTAGCTTTGTCTCAATCGAAATGACAAAACCTGCCTCCAAAGAATTGATTGTCACAACAATGCTAGTCTGATTAAGATAAGCCGAGTCGATTGCTCGTTTACACATCGTATCCAACAAGACAAACAGCTCTTCTAAGTTTTTAACATCAAACACAAGAGGCTGAGACACCACTAAGGTTAAAGGAACTTGTTTTTGTTGAGCTATCATATTGTTTTCCAACAAAGCCAATTTGACAAATGGAATGTCTATCTTTACAAGCTCTTGTATGATCCGACCATCCAATTCTTGTAAATAAGCTCGGCTACGCATTGCTAAGTCATCATAGATCGACCTAATTTCTGCAACATCTCCGCCATCAACACTATCTCGTAAACTAATCAAGATATTTTCGTAGTCATGTTTTAGCTTACGTAGATTAGTATAAAATTGTTCAATATAGCTATTATAAGTTTCCAAAACCTCTAAATGCCTATCTTGTTCTAGCTTAATAGCACCCGCCATTCTTTTCTTAGTGTCGTAATTCAGATAGATTGCCACCGCTAAAAAGAACATCCAAAAGATAAAAATAGCGATTGATTTTCCAGATACTTCAGGTAATGACACTGCAGTTCCTATATAGTTAGAAACTAAAAATGATAGTTCTGTCGAAAGATAATAGACCAACATCGTCACGTTCGCTATAATCAAGCTCTTATTAGGGCGAACATCACTATGCCTCATTAAAGAAAAGTCCATATCAAACATACGATGCAAAACAAGCAAGACAAAGATCGATAACAGATAGCTAAGCCCCACCATGACGTAACTATCCATCACGATACTATCAGCAACCGACAAGAAAGGACGATAGAAAAAGATAACAATCACCCAAGTCAGAAAATCAGATAACACATAAGTGTACATGGTATAAAAAAGAGTGACACTTGGTTTCACCTTGGGGTACAGTGCCCGACTGAGCACAAAAAGACCAATCGGATCGAAAATGATAGAGGTCCAGTACTGTCCTAAAACGACTCCTACCAAGGTTGCCAACAAGAGCCATCTCTTCTTGACTAGCTGCTGCAACGACGTTTTAGAGATGATCATGTAGTTGCAGATTTCAGTTAGGTAAACAATAATAATATAAGCATAAGTTATCACATCACCACCTCTTTTCTAAACCACAGAGGATAATAACTCAAGTTTTTGAGTGAACTCAAAGTGACTACTACTAGTTGATAACATCGCCATAGGATAATCATCTAAAATTTGGGAAACGTTTGATAGGCCAAATCCCCTATCATCTCCCTTACTTGACATTCCTAATTCAAAAATACTGGAAGTATTGATTGATTCTTCAGCAGTTGTGTTCGAAATAATGAACAAATGACTATCGAAATTTTTGAAAAACGCCATTCTTATCATCGGATGTACTGCCCTTTGTGCCGCCTCAATAGCATTATCAAAGAGAATCGAAATAACTATCGCTAAATCCAAATTAGACATAGGTGTGTCCTTGATTACATCGGGAAATTCTGTGGAGATAACAATTCCTTTTTCCTCTGCCTCCAGAATCTTTGCAGACAGGATACTTTTCAAGGTACTATTTTCTATGGTGACCAACCTTCCCAACTCAAAATGACTACTTGAATAGTAATCAATATTTTTACCAACTAGCTTTTGGTAGGTCGCCCGGATTTTATCGATATCTCCACTGTCACAACTTTTCTTTAGCTGTTCCAACATTTCCTTGTACTCATCTTCAAAGACAAGGATCTCTTGATAGAGTTGCTCCATCCTATTGCCATAATGCTCGATATTAGTCACTCGTCTAGCTTGTTCGCTCGCCATCTTATCCTGAATATTTTTATGGGCTGATTTTCCTAAGGTAGATAAGAGGTAAAGAAAAATAAGTCCATAAGTACAGACTAAGATTTGACGCGTAATTTCTGCAGATGGCCAAAGTCGTAATTCTTGAAGAAGAAGCAAACCATAAACGACGATGTAATAAGCAATCATCGATACGGATAAGCACTGTAAAATACGCCAGTAATAAGGATTTCGTTGCGTCACAATAGAATGATACATCCTAGAATCAAAGGTTATGGTGTATTCAACACAAAAATAAAATGGAATGACAAGCAAGTAGGTCATCGTCAGCCATAAGGCATCATGGTTAATACTTGTAATGTCTTTTGAAAAATAAGATGACAGAATATAAAAAGCTGAAAAACGAGAAAAAATATCAACAAAGACAGATGACAACACACTGAAAAAAAGGCGTTCTTTTAAAGGAAGCTCTTTTTGATAGACACTGGCGATAATAACTAAAAGCAAAGGATCCAAGAAAGGAAGATTGATGGTTGAGCTACTGTTAATAAACAAAACCTCTAACAAGACCAGTACACCAGGTAACAAAAATTTAACTTTTGCATGTGTTAATCGCCTATAAATCCAATAAATTAACAAGAAGTTTAAAACTGTTATAAAACTATTAAATGCAACTGTCATCCTCAACAATTCCCAATCAATCATTCAAACTCCTCTCTAAGCATTAATCATCTTACTAAACTGATTTATAAAAATTATTTTTTGACAATTCTAACAATATATGTCAGCAAAATAAACTATCAACAAAAAGCAAGCCCTTTCATGACTTTTTATCAGTTATATTCATCTCATTTTGCCATAGTTTCTAAAAAAAAGATACCAAAAACACTCAAAAAAATAAGCATATTCCAAAATTGATCAAAAATAATAAAATATCTTCCTCTCATTATCTCTATAATTTCCTAAAAGTTCAACTAAAAACAGTCGCTCTTAAAGGACAAACGACCTCTCATTCTATTATTTCTCCTAGCAAAAAACAGTTAGTAGCTCTTACGTAAACCACTAACTGTTTTATTATTATTTGTGACTTAATTTTTTCGTTAGGAAATCCCCAACATACTGAACGATAAAGATCAAAATCAACAATAATAGCGTTGCTGTAATTGTCACATCGGTATTTGAACGGTTATAACCATAATAGATAGCAATATATCCCAAACCACCTGCACCAATCGCTCCAGCCATTGCTGTCTCACCTACGAGCGAAATCAAAGTAACCGTTGACACGCGCACAATTTCTGGCAAACCTTCTGTCAAATACACTTTGATAATATCCCATAGTGTTGCTCCTGAAGCTTGAGCTGCCTCGATAACACCACGGTCAAGCTCGGCTAAAACAACCTGTACTTGACGTGCAAAGAAGGGAAAAGTTGCAGCTGACAATGGAACAAGTGCTGCTGTCATCCCCAAGTTAGTCCCAACAAGGAAGTAAGTCACTCCTTTTAAAATAGCAAGTAAAATAATGAAAGGAATGGCTCTAAAAATAGAGGTAATCTTATCTAAAATTTGAAAAACAACCTTATTTTCAATAACACCTCTAGGACCAGTTAAAACGAGGAACAAACCCATCACTAAACCTAAAAAACCCCCGATGACAAAGGATATAGCAGTCATATACAAGGTTGCGTAAATAGCATCCAACCAAGAATTTGTCCCAGTCAAACCGATACTATAAACGTTAGGAAGATTATTTTGAATCCATTCAGACATCTAAACACCTCTCTTCAATACTGTTAGGGCAACACCAGCTTCTGAAATAGCTGACTGAGCTGCTACTAAGTCATCAACATTACCTGTCAAGACAACCACCATCTCACCGACTGGTGTGTTATCCAAAATCTCAATGTTTCCATAAAGAATATTAGCAGTCACACCAAATTTCTTGTACAATTCATTCAGAATTGGTTCATCAGTTGATGTTCCTGCATACTTAAGTTGAGCTAGAATAGCATTTTTTGGTAATTGCTTAACCAACTCTTGCTGCTCAATTTTTACTAAGGCTTCATCAATTCCTGTCGCTGTTTTGATAAATTCCTGTGTCAAAGATTCTCTAGGATTTGAAAAAATATCTAAAACAGAGCCTTCTTCAATGAGATGGCCATTCTGCATAACAGCAACACGATTACAGATATCCTTAACGATTTGCATCTCATGCGTAATCATAACCACTGTCAGACCAAGTTTCTTATTAAGGTCCTGTAAAAGTGCTAAGATTTGTTTGGTTGTCTTTGGATCCAAAGCCGATGTCGACTCATCAGAAATTAAGATTTCAGGATCGTTGGCAAGCGCACGCGCAATCGCAACACGTTGTTTTTGACCACCTGATAATTGAGCTGGGTAGTTATCTGCTCGGTCAGATAAATCAACTAATTCTAAAAGTTGGCGAATCTTAGCGTCTTTTTCAGTCTTCGTCAAATTGGAATGACGTAAGGCAAAAGCAACATTTTCATAAGCTGTTTTTTGAGCCATCAAATTGAAATGTTGGAAAATCATTCCAATTTTTTGGCGTTTCTGACGCAATTGAGCAGCGTTCAACTGAACCTTACCATCTGAAAAAATCACGTCATCGCCCACTGTAATCTTTCCTGCTGTCGGAACTTGAAGAAGATTGATCACACGAACTAGAGTTGATTTCCCTGCCCCAGAATAACCAACTATTCCATAAATATCACCTTTTTCAATAGCAACCGAAACGTTCTTAACCGCTTCAATCACACGTTTTTTTTGATGAAAGGTGATGTCGATATTTTCTAAATTAATAATGACATTACTCATAACTTGCAATTAACTCCTTGATTAATTCAATATGGGTATAGTAATCAGCTAGGCTGACATTCTCATCGCCACCGTGGTCACGACTGTTAGGATTTCCTAGTCCAAAGGCTGCCATTGGAACCCCTAAAGATTCATAAATCATATGCATTGGTCCTGTGCCAGCAGATGTTGGCAGAACAGAAATACCATTTTCATAAAACTTCTCAGCCTGTTGGATAAGATTGAGAATGGCTGGCGCAGACATATCACTACGATAGCTTTCCTCACCCAAAGTGTAGATGACTTTGATTCGATCAAAGCCTGATGCTTTTAAATGCTCCTTTATTTTCTCAAGAACATAGCTTGGTGTCAAGCCCGGTACCAGACGCATCTCCATTTTAGCGTGAGCATGGGCAGGCAAGATCGTTTTAACCCCTTGCCCTTGGTAACCTGTCGTCAAACCCTCTATTGATAAAGCCGGTTCGAAAAAGTAGCGTTTCAAAAACGTCCGACGCTCTGCTGTTAATACAGGTAACTTCAAGCCATATAGTCGTCTTAAATCATCAGTATTTTCAATAGCATAGCGTTCAACCAAATCCAGTTCACGCTCATTTGGCTCTTGAACCTTCTCATAAATCCCATCAATAAGAATACGACCTGAGTCATCTCGCATGCTAGAAATAGCATTCAAAAGATACCATGAGGCTGATTCAATCACTGCACCATACTTAGAATGAATATCCACTTCTGCACTCTCAACAGATAGATCAAAAGTGATAATCCCCTTGTTACCACCTGTTATTTCCAACTGATTTTCGGTATTCTTGTTTCCTTGCTCCCAGACCAAGAGATCTGCCGGCAAGAGGTCATCACGATATTTTTTCAAATACTTATCAAGATCTGTAGAAGCAGATTCTTCTGCACCTTCCATCATAAACGTGATATTAACAGGTAGGTCACCGACTTCACGAACATATTTTCGAACAGCCGTTAGACGAGCAGTGATGTGCCCTTTGTCATCATCAACACCTCGACCATACATATATCCCTTTCGTACTGTTAATTTGAAAGGATCGTCCGTCCAAGGCTGATCATCATCAGCAGGTACAGTATCGTAATGCTGGTAGAAAATAATGGTTTTAGCATCTGGATTAGAGCTTTTAAACTTAGCGATTACAAAAGGTGCTGTATAAGTTTCATCAATAATCACTTCAGCACCGACATTGGCAAAGATTTCTCCCAAATATCCTGCTACATCTGCAAGACCAATTTTTTGTGCAAAGATAGATTTCTTTGAAATTAAGGTTCTTAACACCTCAAAATAGTGCTGTGCAATCTCATCATTACGAAACTTAGCAATTTGTTCTTCTTCTGTTGAAAATGTCATATCTTCTCCTCTACAAGAAAATCGGGAGCGCCACTAAAACCAAATCGTTTGCACTTCCTTTGGCTGAATCGTTTCACTCCCGAAAACTCACCTCGTGCTTATAAAGCTCACTCATCTCTTTACAAAACACGGTATAAAGAGAAGAAAGCTGGACTAATCCAACTCTCCTCTCAATCTTTCTATTTCTATTCAGACCAGTAATTACTTATCTGATGAACTTGTTACTGTTGCACCTTCCCAAGCTGGAATATCAATGTTGTTAGATGATGATTGGATAAGCTTACCCACTTCATCAGATTGGTAGACTTTAATCAATACTTTAATAGCATCTGCTTTTTTAGAGCTCTTCCAATCTTTTTGTGCAGCGATGATGTTTACCCATTGTTTAGAGTTATTATTAACTTCTTCTGTGTAAAGCGTTGTTTTATAGTCAACATTTGATGATTGTGCATATGAGTTGTTGATAACTGCTGCTGCTACTGATGATAATGTTGAAGCCGTTTGACTAGCATCTACTTCTTTAATATCAAGGTTCTTAGGATTTGATGAGATCTTATCAAGCGTTGCTTCTTCCTCACCTGAGACGCTCAACTTAATCAAGCCAGCTGCTTGAAGAAGGTAAAGGGCACGACTCTCATTTGTCGCATCATTAGGGACAGAGATTGTTGAACCTTCTGGAATATCTGCAACTTTAGTGTATTTTGCTTTTCCAGAGCTGTCTGTACCTGAGAAGAGACGGATTGGGCTAAGAAGTGTATCTGCTGCTGCTACCAAATCGCCCTTATTATCCTTATTCCAACTGTTCAAGAAATTATAGTGTTGGAAAGCATTGACATCAATTTCATTATTTTTGAGTGCTTCGTTTGGTTGATTGTAGTCTGTGAACTCTGTCAACTTGATGGTTACACCTTCTTTTTTAGCCAATTCAGTTACTTTATCCCAAACAGGCTCAGTAGCATCATCCAAAGTCATGATCCCAACGTTCAATGTGTTGTTATCAGATTTAGATTCAGATGATTTTGCTCCGCAAGCTGCAAGAACAAGAACAGATGCTGCTGCAAGACCAGCAATTCCTAGTATTTTTTTCAATTTCATATATTATTCCTCACTTAAATCATTTTACTTGTCTATTATCTCACGCTTACTATGAATAATCAAATTGTTTATAATTGTAGAAATGTATAGTTAAAAACTATAACTAAAACCATATTTGTTATAAGATCATTATTTATTGTGTTAGCATAATGAGAAAAATAGAAAAAAGAGCTGGTATTTCATCTGCAGGACTACCTCAAGATGTTAATACGAGCTCTATGGTAACTTTGGTCTTTTACCAAAGCCATTTGACAACTCTACGAGATGATGCCCAGTGAGTAGTTGCCTCACTGACTTAAGGATTCTTATTTTCCAGTTGGTACTTTCAAATCAGAAGCTGTTGGAATATAGTCTTTGCTTCCAAGGTATTTCTCAGCTAGTTCAGCAAGCGTACCATCTTTTTGAAGTTCTTTCAAACGTTTATTAACAAATGTTTGAAGATCATCTTGACCATCTGCAAACAAGAAGTAGATGTAAGGTTGTTCAGATGATTTCAAATCAATTGTTTTAAGATTTGAAAGGTTTTGGTTTTTGATGATAGAGTTAACTGTTGGTGCATCAAAAATCTTGAAGTCTGCTTTACCATCATTCAAATTAGTCAAGATTTGAGTAATGTTTTCATTTGTATAGTTCAAAGTAACTGGGTTATCTGAATGTGATTTATTGAATTCTTCAAGTTGTGTTACACTTGATGTCCCTTGAACCACCTGAGTTGAATGACCAGCAATATCATCATAAGATTTGATATCGCTATCTTTCGCCACTGTCAAGACAGATGGTGTTGCTCCGATTGGATAAGAGTAAAGATACTTAGAAGCACGCTCTGCTGAGTAAGAAATATTGTTTCCACCCATTTGGTACTTGCCTGAATCAAGACCTGTGAAGATAGAAGACCATTCTGTTTTTTTGAACTTCACTTCATATTTATCTGAATCTTTGAAAACTGCTTTAGCAACTTCGATGTCGTAACCTGTCAAGTTACCGTTTTCTTCATAAGAAAATGGTGCTGTTGTTCCAACGGTTGCAAAGACTACTTCTTCTTTTTTAGAAGAATCTGTTGATTTTTCTGATTTTGTTGAACACGCTGCCAAAACAAGTGTTGAGGCTAACGCAATACCTGTAATTCCGAGAATTTTTTTCATTTTCATCTCTGTTTCTCCTCTTGCTGAGCAAATGCCCATTAATCTTTTATTATTACGCTTCCTATCTTAGCATTTTAGTGAAAAGTTGACTAATACTGATTTTTTATCACACTGATAAAGAAATCTTATCACTTTATTGAGCAAGTTAATCCAACACTTTTTCAGAAAAATAATCTAAAAGAAGCTGCGCATTTTCTACAAAATAATTAACTGCAACTGGTAGAGCGTCATCTTTGACAATAAAGGTATCGTGGTGAAGATCTGGGGCATTCTCTTCTCCATTACCACCGATAAACGCAAAGACGCCTGGGATTTTCTCCTGGTAAGCTGCAAAGTCTTCACCACCTGTGGATGGTCCAACCTCAATCACTTCAGCAAATCGTTTGGAGTTTTCAAAGATTAATGGCGTCAACTCCTCATCATTATAGGTTACTGTTGGTGCTTGTCCCCAGTTGATTTCTACCTGGGCTCCAAATTGCAGAGCTGTTTGTTCAACGATTGTGGTAAATCGCTGACGCATATGTGCTCTGTTTTCCTTAGTGAAGGTTCTGATGGTTCCTTCAAAGAAACCCTCACTCGGTAGGACATTCCAAGTAGAGCCAGCGTTGATGTGTGTAACAGATAAGATGGTTGGCTCAAAAGGAGAGACTGTACGTGCTACAATGGCTTGCAGATTATTGACCATACTTGTGATCGTAAGAACCGTGTCAACTCCCAAATCTGGTCTCGCCGCATGACCACTGACGCCCTTGACGGTCACCTTAAATTTCTCCACGGCAGCCATAATCGCTTTGGAGCGTAGACCAATTTGCCCAGGTTTCAAAAATGGCATGTTATGATAACCGATAATAGCTGAAACATCATCCAAAACACCTGTTTCTAGGACAGCATAAGCACCTTTTGCGACTTCTTCTGCTGGTTGGAAAATGAGACGAATAGTCCCCTTTAACTGATTTTCCTTAGCCTTTAAGAGCTCTGCTGCTCCCAAAAGACTCGTCTGATGAAAGTCGTGACCACACGCATGCATGGCTCCATTTTTACTGGCATAATCAAAGGTATTTTTTTCTTTAATAGGCAAGGCGTCGATATCTGCTCGTAAAGCGATGATAGGATAACCTGAACCGATTTCTCCGATAACCCCGGTCCTAAGATCAGTCTCAATAATCTTTATTCCCAACTCAGATAGATAGCCTTTTAGGAATTCTGTCGTATTATACTCACGCTCTGATACTTCTGGGTTCTGATGGATTTCACGACGAATCGTCGCTAATTTTTCATAAAATGCTTCTGTCATAATTACTCCACTTCTTCTTTGTCAGGAAGGTAGGAACCTCCCAAGTACTTCTGACTCAACTGTTCGAGTTGCCCATTCTTATACATGGTTTTAAGGGCTTTGTTAAACTGTTTTTGTAGATCCTTGCTATCTTTAGAAAAGACAATATAGTTATTAGGATTGTTATCGGTTTCGATAGCAATAACCTTTAAATCATAGCCTTTTTGGTCAATAATAGTTTCTACAGAGATTTTGTCAAATACCAAGTAATCAAATTCTCCGTTTGACAAATCAAGCAAGCGTTTAGCAACATCCTCACCTGAGTAGTCAATAATCGAAGGTTTGTCACTATGCTCTTTATTCCAATCCGTAACCAACTGAGCTGTTGAAGTGCCTGTGTCATCCTGAGTTGTCTTGCCTCCGATATTGTCCAAGGAACTTATCTTAGAAGAGGTAGGAACTACTAGCACCAAAGGATTTTTAGCAATCGGCTTTGAATAGAGATACTTCTTGGCACGTTCAGCTGTATAAGAGAGGTTATTAGCTGCTATTTGATAGTGACCACTATCCATCCCAACAAAAATAGACTCCCAAGCTGTCCGTTTATAACTTATTTTATAACCATCCATATACTGATTGGTGGCCTTGACAACCTCGATGTCATATCCTGTTAGCTTCCCTTTCTTAGCTTCATAAGAAAAAGGCTTTATATCACCTGCAGTCGCAAGGACAATCTCTTTATCAGCTGCATTGACACGATCTGTTACCAGTAAGGTCGATACCAAGACCACTCCTAAAAGAAACTTTTTCATAGACACCTCCTACTTGCTAATATCTTACCATTCCCCAAGTGTTTAGAAAAATAGATATTTTTTATCAAAGAGATAGGCAAGCCCTATCGCTAGAACTCTATTTTTAGGCTCTATAATTTCTGTAGTGGGTAAATCTCATTCAGATATTGTAGGGCTTTTTGACGGTATGCAAAAAGTCCCACATGACTTATAATGAAAAGC
>NZ_JAFBEI010000038.1 GCF_016908655.1 Streptococcus saliviloxodontae | reverse complement strand
AACAACGACCTCCACTACTATTATACCGGAGGTCGTTTATCTAGTTTATGAAATTAATTTCTGAAAACGATATTTTCTTCATGCGTTTGTCGTGGACGGTAAAGGTTTTTTTGGACAATTATCGACGGTTTCAAGTATAATAGTAGAGAATATTATCTTGGCACTGGCCAAGTTTCTTAGAGAGGTACATAATGACCGTTTATAATATTAATTTGGGAATCGGCTGGGCTAGCTCTGGTGTTGAGTACGCTCAGGCTTATCGCTCAGCTATTTTTAAAAGACAAGGGATTTCTGCTAAGTTTATTTTTACAGATTTTTTTGTTCAAGATAATCTAAGTGACTTGACCCGTAACTTAGGTTTTGATGATGAGGAAATCATTTGGCTTTACACTTTTTTCACAGATCAAAAGATAGCACCGACAACTTTTACGCTTGATGATTTAAAGTCTACTTTTGATGGCGAACTCATTCGAGAAGAAAAAACTGGCAAACAAGTTCGACTATTTTATGATAAAGAAGATGCTTTTTTGACAGCTTATTTACGTGATGAAAACAGTGACATCGTTCACCGTGTAGAGTATGTGTCAAAAGGTAATCTGGTTCGTAAGGATTTCTTTAGCTACACTAAGGTTTTTACAGAATACTATGCTCCTCGTGATAATCGTGCTTACCTCTACCAACGTCGCTTTTTTAATGAGGATGGGTCGATTGCTTACGATGAATTTGTAGACGGAAATGAGTCTCTTTTTAAATTCAGAGATGTTATTTGTTATTCTAAGGAAGAATTAATTGGCTATATGATGCAAAAGTTGGGCTTGACAGACAAGGATCAGGTGATTCTTGATAGAGCGACAGGAACTGGTCAAGCTGTTTTCCGCCATGTTAAGCCTGCTAAGTTAGGTGTTGTCGTTCATGCGGAGCATTTTAGTGCAAATGCTGTCACAGACCATACCATTTTGTGGAACAATTACTACGAATATCAGTTTGATAATGCTGACAAGGTCGATTTCTTTATTACGGCGACGGAAAGTCAACGTCAACTAATGCTGGATCAGTTTCAGCAATTTAAAGGGACCCAACCGACCATTTATGCTATTCCTGTTGGAAGTTTGGATGAATTGAAGGGGCAAGACCATCAGAGAAAACCTTTTTCAATGGTGACGGCTTCTAGGTTAGCTTCAGAAAAACATGTTGATCTCTTGATTAGAGGTGTCGTGTTAGCGCACCAACAATTGCCGGAAATAACATTTGATATCTACGGAGCAGGTGCAGAGGAGAAGCGACTTTCTGACTTGATAGCGGAAAATGGTGCACAAGACTACATCAGACTTTGTGGTCACAAAGATCTGTCAGATGTTTATCAAGATTACGAACTTTACTTGTCTGCTTCTAAAAGTGAAGGTTTTGGGTTGACCTTGCTTGAAGCGATTGGTTCAGGTCTTCCATTGATTGGATTTGATGTGCGTTATGGTAATAAAACCTTTATCTGTAATGGTCAAAATGGTTATCTTATTCCAATTAATGATGGTGATGATGATTACCAAATGGCTCGTCTTTTCTCTGAAAAAATAATTAGTTTATTTAGAGAGGGTAACTTGAAGCAGATGCACACAGTATCGTATGCTATTGCTACTGATTTTTTGACAGATAAACTAGAAGCAAAATGGCGTAATTTAATTGAGGAGATGACTGCTAATGATTAACTTATTTGACGACTATACCCAGGCATCTTGGGATTTGCACTATTCTTTGATTAGATCGGGCTATAATAACCCAACTATCTCCTTAACAGATGATGGTTTTTTGCCATCTGATGTGACTTCTCCCTACCTGTATTTCACTGGTTTTTCAGAAGGTTCTGGTCAAGCGCTTTACTTTAATGATATTATTGTGCCAGATTTTTGGGAGATTAGATCAAGCAATCAAAACGGTGAGATTTTTGATTACCAACAAAAGCGAGGTCATATCCACTATTCAAAACCTACTCATAACCGTCTTGTCAAAGCGGTCGATTGGTATGATAATGCAGGACGTCGCCGTTTGACTGACCGTTATAACAAATTCGGTTACCGATTTGCACAGACGAATTATAACCTTACTGATCAAGCAACAATGACATCCTATTTTGATCGTCAAGGAAAAGAAGTATTAGTCGAAAACCATATCACTGGAACAGTAATTTTGAATCAGGAAACCAAGGTTCGTTTATTCAAAAGCAAGGTTGACTTCGTTATCTATTACTTAGATATCGCAGGATTTAACCTGGATAGAATTTTTTATAACAGCCTATCAACACCGTTTTTAGTTAGTTACTATCTCAATAAAGCAGGAAATGATATCCTCTTTTGGAATGAAGAAGTAGGAGCTGGACTTCCAGGAAACATGTTGGTTGCCTTTTCAAACATGAATCGTCCAACATCGGTTGTTGTTCAAAACTATAAGATCTATCAAAAAATGAAAAGCATCATGACTCCTGAGCAGCAGATGAAAGTTAATTTCTTAGGTTACCTTTACCCATTTGTGAGAGATAATATCGGTCGTAGGGAAGCTCTTATATTGACCAATTCAGATCAAATTGAAGGGCTTGAAACCTTGGTAACTCAACATTCAGAAATCACGTTCCATGTTGGAGCTATAACGGAGATGTCTAGTCAGCTACTAGCCTACGGAAAATACGAAAATGTTAAACTCTATCCGAATGTCACCACAGCGACAATTCAAAGTTTGTATAGCCAATGTGATATCTACTTAGATATAAATCACGGGACGGAAATCCTATCAGCCGTCCGAACTGCCTTTGAGAATAACATGATCATCTTGGCCTTTGATAATACGGTTCATCATCGTGAATTGATGGCGGGTGGGGATATCTACCCTTCTAGCCAAGTGTCTCAATTGTCAGAGAGACTGACCTACTTGAAAGACTCTCCGAGTCATTTTGCTGAATTGCTATTAAAACAACAGGCAGACGCCCACGTGGCAACCACTGCTGAGTACCAAGCGGTCATTGGTTAAGGAAATTTTAAGTGTGTCAAGAAAAAAACTTGACACACTTTTTTTATGTGGTATAATAATTAAGGTAAGGTTGATAGCTCAGCTATTACCAAACCAAATTGAAATAAAAAACAGAAAAGAGATATTAAAAATGGCAGTAAAAATCCGTTTGACTCGTATGGGTTCTAAGAAAAAACCTTTCTACCGTATTAACGTTGCAGATTCACGTTCACCACGTGATGGTCGTTTCATCGAAACAGTTGGAACTTACAACCCACTTGTAGAAGAAAACCAAATCACAGTTAAAGAAGAACGCGTTCTTGAATGGTTGGCTAAGGGTGCACAACCTTCAGATACAGTTCGTAACATTCTTTCAAAAGCTGGAGTTATGAAAAAATTCCACGATTCAAAATTCTCAAAATAATCAATTAGCCTATGGATACCATTGAAAATCTTATTATCGCTATTGTGAAACCATTGATTTCACAGCCAGATCAGCTTACCATTAAAATTCAAGATACTCCTGAATTTTTGGAGTACCATCTTGATTTAGATAGTCAGGATATCGGTCGTGTTATCGGTAAAAAAGGTCGTACAATTACGGCGATAAGATCGATTGTCTATTCGGTACCAACTGACGGCAAAAAAGTTCGTCTCGTAATTGATGAGAAGTGAGAGCTCTATGCTTTCACTTTTTTATTTATTTTTCAAAAAACTATTGACATCACCTCTAAATAAAGGTAAAATAGTTTTTGTTGTTTTGGGGTATAGCCAAGCGGTAAGGCAAGGGACTTTGACTCCCTCATGCGTTGGTTCGAATCCAGCTACCCCAGTTCTCAAGTTATTGAGGTGATTAGTTATGGTCCGTTGGTCAAGGGGTTAAGACACCGCCTTTTCACGGCGGTAACACGGGTTCGAATCCCGTACGGACTATCGTAGAGGTTGGAGTTATCTCCAGCCTTTTTCTTTTACCTCGTGCAAAATCTTTCTTTTCATGATAAAATAAGAGGGAAACATTTAGAATGAGGAGATACTCATTTGATGTGATATCATCATTTGTAGCGAGATTGGATAGGGTTACAAATGACTTGTTTCTTGGTGTTTTTAATTCGCGAAGAAATATAATCAAAAAAATAGACTTGGGGTTTTGATCGCTAAGTTTAATAAGGAAGTTTCATGGAATATTTTAATGTTGGAAAAATTGTTAATACGCAAGGGCTACAAGGAGAAATGCGGGTCCTATCAGTAACAGACTTTGCTGATGAGCGTTTCAAAAAAGGAAATACCTTGGCTCTCTTCAATGATAAAGACCAATTTGTCATGGATGTGGAGATTGCCAGTCACCGTAAGCAAAAGAATTTTGATATCATCAAATTCAAAGGCATGTATCATATTAATGATATTGAAAAGTACAAGGGCTTCTCTCTTAAGGTTGCTGAGGACAATCTGACAGACCTTGAAGATGATGAGTTCTATTACCACGAAATTATTGGACTTGATGTCTATGAAAATGATATTCTGATTGGTCAAATCAAAGAAATTTTGCAACCTGGCGCTAACGATGTCTGGGTAGTTAAGCGTAAAGGCAAGAAAGATTTGTTGCTACCTTACATTCCACCAGTTGTCTTGTCAGTTGATATTGAGGGAAATCGTGTTGATGTAGAGATTTTAGAAGGACTTGATGATGAAAATTGATATTCTCACGCTTTTCCCTGAAATGTTTGCCCCGCTAGAGCATTCTATTGTCGGTAAAGCTAAGGAAAAAGGGTTGTTAGACATCACTTATCACAATTTCCGTGAAAATGCCGAAAAAGCCCGTCATGTGGATGATGAGCCTTACGGTGGAGGTCAAGGTATGCTTTTACGAGCACAGCCGATTTTTGACACCATCGACAAGATTGATGCCAAAAAACCTCGTGTTATTCTCTTGGACCCTGCAGGGCGTACTTTTGACCAAAGCTATGCAGAAGAGCTGGCAGCAGAAGAGGAATTGATTTTCATTTGTGGGCACTATGAGGGCTATGATGAGCGGATCAAGACCCTGGTGACGGATGAGATTTCTCTGGGAGATTTTGTTCTGACGGGTGGTGAGTTAGCTGCCATGACCATGGTGGATGCGACTGTTCGTCTGATTCCGGATGTGATTGGTAAAGAAGCAAGCCACCAAGATGATTCCTTTTCATCAGGCCTCTTGGAGTATCCACAGTACACTCGTCCTTACGAATACCGTGGCATGACTGTCCCAGATGTTCTCATGAGCGGTCACCATGAAAATATTCGTCGCTGGAGACTAGAGAAAAGTTTGCGTAAAACTCTGGAACGTCGCCCAGACTTGCTAGACGCTTACGATTTTTCAGAAGAAGAAGCTCAGCTATTGGAGAAGATTAAGAAAGAAGGCTGATGATGAAATTGCTCTTTTTGCATGGTCTGGGTCAAACGGCAGACAGTTGGCAACCTGTTACAAGCGACCTTGATGGTTACAACTGTCAAGCCTTGGAACTCTTTGAAGATGGTAGCTTACCTGATAATCTAAAGCATTTACAAGATAAGGTAATGCAAGCGGTCGAGCAATCAGAGGAAGACGTTTGTTTGATTGGACTTTCCCTAGGTGCTATGTTGGCTCTATCTATGATTGAGGCAGAGTCTTCTCAAATCAAGGGGATTGTATCCTGTGCTGGTCAATACCAATTTGTGCATAATCGAGCTTATAAGCGTCAGTTCTTACTTTTTAGACTGCTCCCTAAAGGATTTTTTAGAAGGTATGGACTAGATAAGACTTCTATGGTGACCTTTTACAAATCCTTGTCGGCTTTGGATCTTAGTGCCAGCCTCAAAAAGACTGCGTTACCAATTCAGTTAGTTTGTGGGGCTAAAGACCTTCCTAATCTTAAGGTGGCTAAGGAACTGCAAGACTTGGTGCCGAATGCCAGTCTAACTATTATAGAAAACGCAGGACACGAACTCAATAAAGAGCAACCTCAGACACTCGCAAACCTTATTCGTGGTTTTGTAGAGAACATTAGTTAACATGAAGACAGAAAAAGTTATTGTCCTTCCTTATCAGAAGTCTTGGGTAAGGGATTTTGAAAAGATTTCTGAAGAGATTAACGAGATCTTGGGAGATTTGATTTTAACGATCGAACACGTTGGTTCAACAGCAGTCCCAGGCTTGTCAGCTAAGCCAATCATTGATATGGATATTGTTGTTCAAAATGAGAAAGATTTATGTCAGGCAATCTCACTCTTAGAAACGATTGGCTACCAACACGAGGGAGATTTGGGGATTGCGGGTCGTCACGCCTTTACTTACCAAGGCAAGGAACATTTGCAGACGCACCATCTCTATCTGCTTTGTCAAGAGGTGGCTGAATTAAGACGCCATAAGGCTTTTAGAGACTTTCTGCGTAGTCATCCAGAGGATGCTGCCGCTTATGCTCAGGTCAAAGAAGAGGCAGCGACTGCTTATCCTGAAAGTATTGAAGCCTATATGAAGGCTAAAAATGATATCATTGAAAGAATTTACAAGGAGATAGATATGTCAGAAAATACAGTAGTTGATATTACCATTATCGGTGGAGGACCAGTAGGTCTTTGGGCAGCTTTTTATGCTGGTCTTCGAGGAATGAAAGTAAAGATTATTGAGAGTTTATCTGAGCTTGGTGGACAACCAGCTATTCTTTATCCAGAAAAGAAGATTTATGATATTCCAGCCTATCCTGTTATTACAGGGGCTGAATTGACAGAGCAGCTTTTGGAACAGCTCAAACGTTTTGAGGCGACAACTGACATTTGTCTTAAAGAAGAAGTGCTGACCTTTGAGAAAAATGATGGCATCTTCACGATTGAAACAAACAAAGGACAGCACCTTTCAAAAGCTATCATTATTGCCTGTGGGAATGGTGCCTTTGCACCTCGTCCTCTTGGACTTGAAAACGAAGCTCTCTTTGCCGATAATAACCTCTTTTATAACGTGCATAAGTTGGACCAGTTTGCTGGTAAAAAGGTAGTTATTGCAGGCGGTGGTGACTCTGCCGTTGACTGGGCAAATCATCTAGACGGTATCGCAGAGAGTGTGACCCTTGTCCACCGTCGTGATGCCTTCCGTGCCCACGAGCATAGCGTCGCGGAGTTGAAAGCATCTAATGTTCAGATTTTGACGCCTTATGTTCCTCTTGAGCTTACTGGGGAAAATGGCTTTGCTAAGAACTTGAAGGTGCAAAAGGTCAACGGTGAAGAGGTTCTTGATTTGGAGTTGGATGCTCTGATTGTCAGCTTCGGTTTCTCAACCAACAATAAGAACCTTAAAAATTGGAACATTGATTACAAACGGTCAAGCATTCATGTATCGCCACAGTTTGAAACTAGCCAAGAGGGTGTTTATGCTATTGGTGATGCTGCAGATTACGACGGAAAAGTTGATTTGATCGCGACTGGTTTTGGTGAAGCGCCAACGGCAGTCAATCAAGCTATTCAATACATTGATCCAAGCGGCAATAACCGTGCGGTGCATTCAACATCATTGATTGACGAATAATGACATAAGATGAGTGAAAAAACAGCTTCACTCGTCTTTTTTTGCGTTTTTTTGAAAGATTTTGACAAAAATGATTGACATTTAGTGAAATGGAGGTATAATAATAGTGCAAACGATTACAGGAGGTGGATCTTATTCTAAAATCTGAGCGTAAGCAACTTATTATTGAAAAAATCAATAGCGATCATTTTGTTACTTTGGATAGTTTAGTGGATCTTCTAAATACCTCTGAATCGACTGTTCGACGTGATTTGGATGAGTTAGCTACTGAAAAAAAACTACGCCGAGTGCATGGTGGTGCTGAAAAGTACCAAAGCTTGCAAGAAGAGCTATCAAATTTTCAAAAATCTATCAAAAATGTTCATGAAAAAGAGAGTATCGCTCGATTTAGTCAGAATCTTATCGATGAAGGAGATGTTATTTTTATCGATGCAGGGACGACAAATGAACTTCTTGTTAGAGAAATTGATAAAAAAGGTGTTACTGTTGTAACTAACTCGATACATCATGCGGCTAAGTTAGTTGAGAAGCAGATTAAGACCTTGATTATCGGAGGTTTTGTCAAACAGTCTACGGATGCAAGTATTGGTCACCTAGCAGTTGAGCAATTGTCGAAGTTAAATTTTGATAAGGCTTTTATAGGTGCTAATGGTATTGATGCTGACTTTATTACGACCCCTGATATTGAAGAGGCAGTGATAAAAAAGATGGTTGTTAACAATGCTAAAAAGACGTATGTTTTGGCAGATGCATCTAAAGTTGGTCATGTGTCTTTCGTCAAAATTGTTGGTGTCGAACAGATTGAGTTAGTGACCAATTTTGGACAGCATGTGTTATTGGATAAAATAAAGGAAAAAACGAGGGTTTACGAGGTATGATTTATACAGTTACATTAAATCCATCGATTGACTTCATTGTTCGCCTTGATAAGGTAGAACTGGGTGCGGTTAATCGTATGGATAGTGACGATAAGTTCGCAGGTGGTAAAGGGATTAATGTTAGCCGTATTTTACAACGACTAGGCTATGACAATACCGCGACAGGTTTCATCGGTGGGTTTACAGGACGTTTTGTTAAAGAGGGTCTTGATGCCGAAGGGATTCAAACACAGTTCGTTGCTGTTGATCAAGATACACGGATCAATGTTAAAATCAAAGCTGATGATGAGACTGAAATTAATGGTGCAGGTCCTGTGATTTCAGAAGCTCAATTGTCTGAGTTAGAAGCTATTTTGTCATCACTTGATAAAGGAGATGTCGTTGTCTTTGCTGGTTCAGCACCTGCAAACCTAGGAAATCAGGTTTACAATCGCCTGATTCCACTGGTTAAAGAAGCTGGTGCAGAAGTTGTTTGTGACTTTGAAGGACAAACACTCCTTGACTCACTCAACTATGAGCCGCTATTGGTTAAACCTAATAACCACGAGTTGGAAGCAATCTTTGGCGTAAAACTCAATGGACTTGATGATGTTGAAACATACGCTCGTAAAATTCTTGCTAAAGGTGCTAAAAATGTTATTATCTCTATGGCTGGAGATGGTGCTTTGCTTGTCACAAAAGAGGCATCTTATTTTGCGAAACCAATCAAAGGTCAAGTGAAGAACTCTGTAGGAGCAGGGGACTCAATGGTAGCAGGATTTACTGGGGAATTTGTAACATCAGGTGATCCAATCGAAGCACTTAAATGGGGAGTGGCTTGTGGGACATCAACCGCTTTCTCTGATGATTTAGCTGATATTGCATTTATTAAAGAAACTTATGAAAAAGTAGAGGTAGAAAAACGATGAAAATTCAGGATCTCTTAAGAAAAGATGTTATGATCATGGACTTGCAAGCAACAACAAAAGAGGCTGCTATCGATGAAATGATCTCAAGTTTGGTGGCATCTGGTGTAGTAACTGATTTTGATACTTTCAAAACAGGGATTATGAACCGTGAAGCTCAAACATCAACTGGTTTGGGTGACGGTATTGCTATGCCACACAGCAAAAATGAAGCAGTTAAAGAAGCGACTGTCCTCTTTGCAAAATCTAGTAAAGGTGTTGATTATGCGTCCTTGGATGGTCAGCCTACAGATCTTTTCTTCATGATTGCTGCTCCAGATGGCGCAAATGACACTCACTTAGCCGCTTTGGCAGAGTTATCAAAATACTTGCTTAAAGACGGTTTTGCTGCACAGTTGCGTCAGGTGACTTCAGCGGATCAAGTGATTGCGACATTTGATGCTGCAGAAGAAGATAACAAAGCAGCTGAAGCAGCTAAGTCTGCTCCAGTACCATCTGATAAACCACTCATCGTGGCTGTAACAGCTTGTACCACTGGTATCGCTCACACTTACATGGCTGAAGAAGCTTTGATTAAAAAAGGTGAAGAGATGGGCGTGACTGTGCGTGTTGAAACCAATGGCGCTTCAGGAGTTGGTGGACGCTTGACGGCAGATGAAATTGCGCGTGCAGAAGGTGTCATCATTGCAGCGGATAAAGCAGTTGAAATGCCTCGTTTCGCTGGTAAACCACTTATTTCTCGTCCTGTTGCCGATGGTATCAAGAAAACAGAAGAATTGATTAACTTGATTTTAGATGGTAAAGCAGAAACTTATCAAGCTTCTGAGAGTGCTTCATCATCTAGCGAGTCTAGTGAGAAGCTTAGCCTCGGTGGTGCTTTCTATAAACACTTGATGAGTGGTGTTTCACAAATGCTTCCATTTGTTATTGGTGGCGGTATCATGATTGCTTTGGCTTTCTTGATTGATAATTTTGTAGGTGTGCCAAAAGATCAACTTAGCAATTTGGGGTCATACAGTGAGTTGGCTGCTTTGTTCAAGAGTATCGGTAGTGCAGCCTTTGGTTTCATGCTTCCTGTTCTTGCAGGTTACATTGCTTATTCAATTGCTGAAAAACCAGGTCTTGTAGCTGGTTTCGTAGCTGGTTCGGTTGCCTCATCGGGTCTTGCTTGGGGTAAAGTGCCATTTGCATCAGGTGGTGAAGCTACTCTTAATTTGGCAGGAATTCCTTCAGGTTTCCTTGGAGCTCTTGTTGGTGGTTTCCTTGCTGGTGGTGTTATTTTAGTACTCCGTAAGCTCTTGGCAGGGCTTCCACGTTCATTAGAAGGTATCCGTTCAATTCTTCTTTATCCATTGCTAGGTGTTTTTGTAACTGGTTTCTTGATGTTATTTGTTAACATCCCAATGGCAGCTATCAATACTGCACTAAATAGCTTCCTTGAAAGTCTTTCTGGTAGCTCAGCTATTCTTATGGGACTTGTCTTAGGTGGTATGATGGCCATCGATATGGGTGGACCTTTCAATAAAGCGGCTTATGTCTTTGGTACAGGGACTTTGGCAGCCTCTGTTGCAGATGGTGGTTCAGTCGTTATGGCAGCTGTTATGGCTGGTGGTATGGTTCCTCCACTTGCAGTCTTCTTTGCAACACTCTTCTTTAAAAATAAATTTACAGAAGAAGAACGCAACTCAGGATTGACAAACATTATCATGGGTCTATCATTCATCACAGAGGGTGCTATTCCATTTGGTGCAGCTGACCCAGCGCGTGCTATCCCTAGCTTCATGGTTGGTTCAGCTCTTGCAGGTGCTCTTGTTGGACTTGCAGGTATCAAACTTATGGCGCCACACGGAGGTATCTTTGTTATCGCCTTAACTTCTAACCCACTTCTTTATATTCTATTTGTTTTGGTAGGAGCAGTGGTTTCAGGACTTCTCTTTGGAGCCCTTCGTAAAGCAAAATAATTCAAAAAAAGAGAGTTTATCTCTCTTTTTTTGTTGTTTTTAGTTTTGATTTTTTCTTGTTTAGTATTGCCTGTTACAGAATATGACTACTGTTGTTTTACAGAGGTACTCTTTTCAGAAAATAGATTTGTAAGCTAAGAAAACAGGATAAATTATCTTTTTTTGCTAGTTTGTTTTCACTTTGTTATAGTTTTAAACTATAACAAAGTGAAAGTGTATAGTTTTAAACTATAGGTGGTGCTAAAAAGTTAGAATAGCTGAAACTATTGAAATATAAGTATTTATCATGTATTATTGGATTCATAAGAAATTTAGTAATTTAGTTTTAAGCTATAAGTATATAGGAGGCAACTATGACACAAGTATCAAATTTAGGTTATCCACGTTTGGGAGAAAATCGTGAATGGAAAAAAGCTATTGAAAGTTATTGGGCTGGAAATAGCAACCAAGAAGAATTAGAAGCAACCTTGAAAGGTCTTCGTGTTGAAAGTTTAGAAAAACAAGATAAGGCTGGTATCGACTTGATTCCAGTTGGAGATTTTTCTTTCTATGATCATATCTTGGATTTATCTTATCAGTTTAATATTATTCCAGAACGTTTTGCGACAGCTAAACGCAACTTGGATCTTTACTACGCGATTGCTCGCGGTAATAAAGAAAATGTTGCCTCATCAATGAAGAAATGGTTTAACACAAACTATCACTACATTGTTCCAGAATGGAGTAGCAAGACGAAGCCTGAGTTGAAGAACAACCGTCTTTTGGACTTGTACCTTGAAGCGCGTGAGCTCGTTGGTGATAAGGCTAAACCAGTTATCACTGGTCCGATTACTTATGTTGCGCTATCATCAGGTGTTGAAGATTTCACGGTTGCGGTTAAAAAATTGCTGCCGCTCTACAAAGAAGTTTTCATACAATTGGTTGAAGCCGGAGCATCATACATCCAAGTAGATGAACCAATCTTTGTAACAGATGAAGGTAATGAATTGGTTGAGGCAGCTAAATGTGTGTATGACTATTTTGCTAATGAAGTACCAGAAGCTAAATTTATCTTCCAAACTTATTTTGAAGCTCTCGTTAAGGCAGACCAATTGTCTGACCTTCCAGTTACGGCATTTGGTTTGGACTTGGTTCACGGGCGTGAAGAGAATCTAGACGCTATCAATAAAGGTTATTTTGAAAATAAGGAAGTCTTTGCCGGTGTCGTTAATGGACGTAATGTTTGGGCAGCTGATTTGAAAGCGACAACAGATTTGTTGCAAAGCATCAAAGGTAAAGTGGCAAAATTGGTTGTTCAACCATCTTCAACACTTCTTCATGTGCCTGTAACGACTAAAAATGAGACAGACCTTGATCCTATTTTGAAAAACGGTCTCGCCTTTGCTGATGAAAAACTAGTTGAGTTGCGTCTTTTGGCAGATCGTCTTGATGGCCAAGACTCAGAGGATTTTGCAAAACACGTTGCAGACTTCGATGCCCTTCAGGCAGCTGACTTCCGTCACGTTCAATTGGAAGATATTTCAAGCGTGAAAACGGAGCGTACGCCATTTGCAGAGCGTCAAAAAATTCAAGCAGCTAAATTGAACTTGCCTATCTTGCCAACAACAACAATCGGTTCATTCCCACAATCACCTGAAATCCGTCGTACACGTTTGGCATGGAAACGTGGTGATATTTCTGATGCTGACTATAAAGAGTTCATCAATGCAGAGATTGCGCGTTGGATTAAAATCCAAGAAGATTTGGATCTTGACGTTTTGGTACATGGTGAGTTTGAGCGTGTGGACATGGTTGAGTTCTTCGGTCAAAAATTGGCTGGTTTCACAACAACAAAACTCGGTTGGGTCCAATCATACGGTTCTCGTGCGGTTAAACCTCCAATCATTTATGGAGATGTGAAACACATTCAACCATTGACAGTTGAAGAAACTGTTTATGCACAAAGTTTGACAGACCGTCCTGTTAAAGGAATGCTGACTGGTCCAATCACTATTACAAACTGGTCATTTGAACGTGATGATATTTCACGAGCTGATCTCTTCAACCAAATCGCTCTTGCGATCAAGGATGAGATCGCCCTTCTTGAAGAAGCAGGTATTGCTATTATCCAAGTGGATGAGGCTGCCCTCCGTGAAGGTTTGCCACTCCGTAAGGCAAAACAAAAAGGCTATCTTGATGATGCTGTAGCGTCATTCAGAATTGCGACATCTTCAGTGAAGGATGACACACAAATTCATACACACATGTGCTACTCTAAATTCGATGAGATTATCGACTCTATCCGTGACTTGGATGCTGATGTTATCTCAATTGAAACAAGCCGTAGCCACGGTGATATTATCGAAAGCTTTGAAACAGCTGTTTACCCACTTGGTATCGGACTTGGTGTTTATGACATTCACTCACCACGTGTGCCAAGTCAAGAAGAAGTGGTCGCTAATATTCAACGTCCATTGCAACGCTTATCAACTGAGCAATTCTGGGTAAATCCTGACTGTGGTCTTAAAACACGTCGCGAACCAGAAACGATTGCAGCACTTGAAATTCTCGTTGCATCAACTAAAGAAGTCCGTCAACAATTGAAAAATCGCTAAGAGGAATTTTGAGAGGTTAGCCAAGCTTGGGCGGATAAGAAAGGAAGGCTTATGTCCACATTTTTAGAAAGATTACAATCTGGTATCTTGGTAGCTGATGGGGCTATGGGGACACTCTTATACGCCTATGGTTTGGATACCTGTCATGAATCTTATAACTTAACACATCCAGAGCAAGTGTCAGCTATTCACCGTGCTTATATTGATGCAGGAGCTGATGTCATTCAGACCAATACCTATGGTGCGCAGCGATTTCGTTTGAAAAACTATGGTTTGGAGGAACAAGTTGTTGCTATCAACCAGGCAGCAGTAGGTCTTGCGCGTCAAGTGGCTGGTTCAGAGACCTTTGTCTTAGGAACGATTGGAGGTTTTCGTTCCCAAAGACAGTGTGATCTGAGCTTGGAGGATATCCTAGAGCAGACTTTGGAGCAGGTTAAGGCTTTGTTGGACACTCAGCAATTAGATGGCCTACTTTTTGAGACCTACTATGATGTCGAGGAGTTAGTAGCCGTTTTGCAAGCCGTTCGTCCTTTGACGGATTTGCCGATTGTGACCAATATCTCTCTGCAAGAAGCAGGAATTACAACTGATGGGAAACCCATCGTTGAGGCCTTGAGTCGTCTCGTTATGCTGGGAGCTGATGTGGTAGGACTTAATTGCCATTTGGGTCCTTATCATATGATTCAATCCTTAAAACAAGTGCCGCTCTTTGCCCAATCTTACCTGTCCGTTTACCCTAATGCTAGTCAGTTAGCTATTGATGGCGAAAATAGTCAGTTTCAATTTAGTCAGAACGCGACTTATTTTGGGAAATCTGCAGAGCTTTTAGTGGCAGAAGGAGCCCGTTTAATAGGTGGTTGTTGTGGAACAACGCCTGATCACATCAAGGCGGTTCGTCGAGCTATCAAGGGATTGAAACCGATTGAGCGTAAGGTGGTGACCCCCTTAATTCCAGTGGCGGATTTTGTCGAAAGGGTTCGTAAAACAGATACTTTGGTGGACAAGGTCAAAAAAGAAGTTACCATTATCGCTGAATTAGACCCACCAAAACACCTCGATATTGATAAATTTAAAGAGGCAGTCAAAGCTATTGATGAGAAAGATATTGCTGCCATTACACTGGCTGATAACTCCCTTGCCAATACGCGTATCTGCAACCTTAGTTTAGCGACACTCTTGAAAGAAGAAGTAAAGACACCTTTCCTCCTTCACCTGACCTGCCGTGATCATAATCTTATCGGCCTTCAGTCACGCTTGATGGGGATGGATTTGCTAGGGTTTAATCATCTTTTGGCAATTACAGGGGATCCGACAAAAATGGGGGATTTTCCTGGGGCAACGAGTGTCTATGATGTGACTTCCTTTAAATTATTGGGCTTGATCAAGCAACTCAATCAAGGACAATCCTATAGCGGGGCCAGTCTCAGACGTCAAACAGATTTTACGGTGGCTGCCGCATTTAATCCCAATGTTAAAAATTTAGCGCGTTCGATTAAATTGATTGAGCGAAAGGTAGCCGCCGGAGCGGACTACTTCATGACCCAGCCGATTTTTGATAGCCATGTTATCGAAGAATTGGCCGATGTCACAAAAGCGGTTGACCAACCTTTCTTCGTCGGAATTATGCCAATTACAGGCTATAACAATGCCGTCTTTCTTCACAATGAAGTCCCAGGTATCCAGTTATCGGAAGATTTCCTAGCTAAACTAGAAGCCGTAAAAGACGACAAAGAAGCTTGTCAAAAGATTGCACTTGATGAAAGCAAACACTTGATAGATAAAGCTCTGGAACACTTCAAGGGCATCTATCTTATCACGCCTTTCCTCAGATATGATTTGACTCTGGAGTTGATTGATTACATCCAGTCTAAGATATAATTAAAACGTTTGGTGTTTCAAAGCACCAAACGTTTTATCGTCATAATCAGATTTCCATAACTTCAACTCTTTAATAGCGGAAATTGTCTTTTTTTGATAAACTAGGACAATCCTATAAAAAGGAGGAGTTATGGCTAACAAAAGAAGAGCTCATACTAATAAAAAATTACCACCTGCTGTACGTAATAGCCTAGCGCTATTGTTAGTGCTTGGTTTAGGAATGCTCTACCTGATTAAAACGATTTCGGATCAGTCCTCATCAGCACAGGAGACACAGCAAGTATCTAGTCAAAATCAAATCACACAAGCATTTATCCAAGAAATAGGCTCATCAGCTGCAGCTATCGCGCAAGAACATGATTTGTATGCTTCGGTCATGATTGCTCAAGCCATTTTAGAGTCAAGTAGTGGAAGGTCAGGTTTAAGTCAAGCACCATCATATAATTTATTTGGTATCAAAGGAGACTATAATGGTCAGTCGGTGACCATGCAGACTTGGGAAGACGATGGCAGTGGGAATACCTACACGATTGACGCTTCCTTTCGTGCCTATGCCAATCGTTCAGAGTCGCTGGAGGATTATGCCAATTTGTTGGATAGACCGCTCTATCAAGCTGTCCATAAATCCCAAACCAATTCTTATCAAGATGCCACAGCAGCCCTGACGGGCACTTACGCCACAGATACCTCTTATGGCAGTAAGTTGAATGCCATTATCGAACGTTACAATCTGACAAGTTATGATAAGTAAAGATCAATCTAGTTTTCAACTAGGTTGATCTTTTATTTGACATGGTGTCACAAAAGTGATATTATATCTTTGTAATCCGACATGGAGTCGAATTAAGGAGGTGTTTATGGCAAAAATTAGTAAGGAAGAGAGCCTGAGAAGGCGTGATGAAATCATTGACAGTTGTGAGAGACTTTATCAGCATCGTGATTTAAAGGATATTACCATTAACGAAATTGGAAAAGAGTTGAGCTTCTCACGAACCGCTGTCTATTCTTATTTCAACAACAAGGAAGAGATTATTATTTCGCTTTTGGAACGTGAATACAGTAAGTGGATTCAAGAATTGGAAAAACTCAAGCAATTGAAATTGAGTAAAGAAGAGTTTGCTGAAGTTATTGCCAGTAGCTTGGACAATCGTAGTATTTTATTAAAGATTTTGGCGATTGATATGGAGAGCTTGGATGCGGCATCACGCATGGAGATCTTAGTGTCTTTTAAAAGGTGTTATGGAAAGACTTTAAGGACATTCCAAGAAGCCCTGCATTATCAATTCTCTGACTTATCTCCAGAGAAAGTCAGCCAGATTACCTTTGCTTTCTTTCCTTTTCTTTATGGCGTTTATCCCTATGTTAAGGTGACGGATAAGCAAAAAGAAGCCATGGCTCAGGCTCAGGTTCCTTATGTTTATCTCAGCCAGCACGCCCTCATTAAGCAGACTTTGGAGCAATTATTGTAAGGAGAAAATAGATGTATTTGATTAACATTACTATTAAGTCAGAACAGGTGCCAGCAGAAAAAACAGACGATTTATTAGCGAAGCACCGTGCTTGGTTTACGGCACAGGCTGAAGCAGGACATTTCTTAGTCGTTGGTCCTTATCGTGATAAGTCTATGGCTGGACTTGTCATAGCACAGGCTAATAGCAGAGCGGATCTTGATGCCATTTTAGCCAAAGATGCTTACTATCCAGACTTGGCGACTTATGATGTTCATGAGTTCCAAGCAAACATTATTTCAGAAAATATAACAGACTATAAAGGTCACTAAAAATGAAAAGAGGTAAAACAAATGGCAAAAACAGAAGCAAAAATCGTTATTGGAACATGGTCATGGGGAGCAGGTCTCTTTGGTGGAGACATGGTATTTGGGAATAGTCTTGGCAGTGAAGATTTGGTAGAAGTTGTTGATGCTGCGATGGCAAATGGTCTTAATGTCTTTGATACAGCTTACGCCTACGGAAAAGGGGATTCTGAGCGTATTTTAGGTCAACTTCTCAGCAAGTATGACAAAGATACCTATGTTATCTCAGATAAATTCACACCAGGATTGCAAAATGATGCCGTTGAAAATCCTGTTCTTGATATGATGGAAGGCTCTTTAGAGCGTTTGGGAACAGATTTTATTGATATTTATTGGATTCATAATTCAGCTGATGTAGAGCGTTGGACACCGTTGATTGTTGATGCTGTTACATCTGGTAAGATTGGACGTGTCGGTGTTTCTAACCACAATTTGGCACAAGTCAAACGCGTTCAAGAAATTTTAGCACCGCATGGTATTAAGCTATCAGCTGTACAAAATCATTTTAGTCTTCTTTATCGCAATTCTATTGAAGATGGCTTGCTCGATTACTGTAAGGAAAATGACATCCAATTTTTCTCTTACATGGTTTTGGAGCAAGGAGCCCTTTCTGGAAAATATAGCGAAAGTAATCCGCTCCCAGCAGACTCTAACCGAGGTAAAACCTACAATCCCCTCTTCCCAGCCTTGAAAGAACTTCTTGCAGAGCTTTCTCGTTTGGCAGAAAAATATGATGCAACAGTAGCACAAATTGCAACAGCTTGGGCTATTGGCCGTGGCACAAGACCAATTCTAGGTGTCACAAAGATGGAACAAATCGAAGATGCCAAAAAAGTAGCTAGTCTTCACTTATCTGATGAGGATGTTCAGCATCTTGAAGCAGTGGCGATTGCTTCAGGTGTCGATACACGCGGTGGCTGGGAAGGTCAAGCCTAGAAGTTATTAGGAAAAGAGGTCAACTGATGACAACAAGAATTTTTGTATTTCACCCAAACCTTAAAGGGCAATCTCGAGCTAATCAGGTCTTAGCTGATGCAGCAGCACAGGCAGGATTTGACGTACGCGATATGTACAGTCTCTATCCTGATTTTGCGATTGATGTTAAGACAGAGCAGTCTATTTTAGAGCAAACGGACCGTATTGTTTTACAATTTCCTATGTATTGGTATTCGTCTCCTGCCCTCCTAAAACAGTGGGAAGACATGGTTTTGGAATATGGCTGGGCTTATGGTTCAACAGGAACTGCCCTGCAAGGAAAAGAGGTCATCTTAGCCATCACTCAAGGTGCTGGTGCAGAAGATTATCGTTCAGATGGACGTTTTCAGGTGACGACGAAAGAACTCTTGAAACCGTTTGAAACTATTCGCTTCCACACGGGTCTTGTTTTTAAAGAGGCTTTTGTCCTAGCAGGAACCTTATCTTTATCCGAAGAGGATTTGCAGGAAGCAAGTAAGGCTTACCTCACTCACATTAGTCGCTAATGTGCTTATACACTTTGAAAATCATAATAATACATTGTTAACTTCGCCTTGTTGCCTAGTATGATTTTGATTTTCTTTGAGTATTAAATGTTAATACGGAAGCGGTACGAGTAGTCTATTCCCGGATGAATACTAACTTGTTCCGCTTTTTTGACGTTTAGCTGCCTTTTCTATGGTATACTAAACGCATGACTAGAAACAGAAAAGAGAGATGATTGATGACCAAAATAGATGTATTTGCCCATGTTCTTTTACCGGATTTTTATAAAAAAATGTTGATGTTGGACAAGGACTTGGCAACCAAGATGCCCTTTATTCAGAACCCTGTCTTGACAGATATGACGAAACGTCGTGCCATCATGCCAGAAGGAACCAAGCAGATTATTTCGTATGTCAATGCGAATCCAGAAGATTACATGGCTGGTAAAATGGCTGCCCTTCTCGTTACCAAGGCTAATGAAGAACTATTAGAAACAGTCAAGGAAAATACAGATATTTTTGCAGGTGGTGTTGCCATGCTAGCCATGAATAATATCCCTGAGGCTGTCCGTATCATCAAGGAATTTATCCCAGCACATCCAGAGATTTTGGGCGTTCAACTGTTCACACGTCATTTGGGCAAGTCCTTGGCAGATGAGGATTTCAGACCTGTTTTTGAAGCCTTGGCAGAGACCGATACACCAGCTTGGCTACACCCTGTTTTTGATAGTCGTAAGCCTGATAACAACATCATCTTTTCTTGGGAGTACGAGTTGACTCAGGCTATGCTTGAGCTGGTTCAAGCCAATTACTTCCAAGATTTTCCAAATCTCAAGATTATCGTTCACCATGCAGGTGCTATGGCACCTTATTTTGCGGGGCGTATCGACTATATCTTGCCTGAGACTCAGGCGGCTGACTTCCGCAAATTTTATGTGGATACGGCTCTTTTGGGAAATAGCAAAGCGCTTGAACTTTGTGTCGATTTTTATGGCGTTGACCATGTCTTATTTGGAACAGATGCCCCTCTGGGTGTAGAGCCAGCAGGTGCAACTGAATTGATTTCAGACGCCATCTCAGCTCTGCCATTGTCAGAAGAAGAAAAAACAGCGATTTGTTACAAGAATGCGACACAATTATTTGGACTAGAATAGGAGTCAATTATGGCAGTGATCTTTCGTCTCTTTAAATTAGGTTTGGACCTTGATTATCAAGAGTCTTATCGTCAGGTTGGACAGGCTAACCTGAGACAGTCTCAGCTTCGTGAACCAGGGACCTTGGCTATGTATGTCAACCATGCAGTGGAAGACTTTTCGGAGCAATTTGTTCTTGAAATTTATCAAGATGATGCCGCCTACCAAGAACATACACTTTCTGAGCATTTCAAAGCTTTCGCAGCCTTGGCGGGGCAAGCCTTGACGAGCCGTGAGGTCACTCAGCTACATCCTCGAAAACTCCTCAAAAAGTCCCCAGCTCTCAGTTCTTTTGAGAAAGAGCCTAAGTGGTGTATTCGTCTAGCAGAAGTGACGGTCAAGTCTGGATCTGAGGAAGACTTTGCTGATGTGGTCTTACCAGAGATGGAAATTAGCATGCGCGTGGAGTCAGGGCTTTTGGTTATGCTTGCAGGTCAAGACCAGACGAATCCCCAGAAGTGGTACTTTTATGAAATTTATAGAGACGAAAACGCCTATGAGAGCCACCGTCAAACGCAGCATTTTAAAGACTATATTGCGGAGAGTCAAGAGATGGTTGAATCAAAAATCCTCCATGCTCTATCGGGCGATTTTCTCTTTAATAGAGCTGACTAGGACGTGACAGCGTTTTTGACTCCCTACTCAGCCCTATACTTGCTCTTTTTATACTAACTTGAGGAGCTCAGATTTTTTATCTGCTTTATGCGCTAAGGTTTGTTATAATAGTGAGCATGAAACCATTTGCTGAAATTTATAAAGATCATGACGAGATGCCTTATATTGCACCGAAATACGAAGAAGAGTTGCGCATAAAACCTATCGCAAAACGTCAGATGATACGAACGAAAGAAGGCTTGTTGCCAGGACACATTATTTTATTGTGGCGTATCCAGTTTGGAACCTTCACTAGCAATTCTTCATTTCATAAATACTTCTATACCACTTACGGTATTGATGCTGAAAAAGAGTTAGCGTTTTTGATTGAGGAGAAGCTGGTCAGGGTTGAGACAGCTTTTGAGTCGCTACGTTTTTTAACGGCGCTTCAGCTAAAGCAAATACTTAAGGACAAAGAGGTCAAAGGCCTGTCTCATTATAAGCGTCCTGATTTAGATGCTAAAATGGCAGAGCTCTTTTCAGAAGACGACTTAGCCCAGCTTTTTAGTCAGAGAGGATATGCCCTAACGGAAAAAGGACGTTTGTGCTTAGATGAATACCCAGATATTGTGGCAAGGTATCCGCCACGACAAACGCATGAAGAAAATATCGTTTTCAGAAATTAATTTCATAAACTAGATAAACGACCTCCGGTATAATAGTAGTGGAGGTCGTTGT
>NZ_JAFBEI010000037.1 GCF_016908655.1 Streptococcus saliviloxodontae | reverse complement strand
ACAACGACCTCCACTACTATTATACCGGAGGTCGTTTATCTAGTTTATGAAATTAATTTCTGAAAACGATATTTTCTTCATGCGTTTGTCGTGTTAAAAAGCTCTGAAAAACTTTCCTAATAGACGGACCTTCTTAAATTGCCAAATCAAACTTAAGTTGTGGTTTGACCGGTTGATAATCCAAGAGTTCAAAATCTTCTGGTTTAATATCGAAAAAGTTTGTTCCATCAGGTACATTTAACACTAATTTAGGCTGACAATCCGTCGCTTCGCGTCGGAGTAACTCCTCAGCCTGTTCAAACTGGTTGTCATAAATGTGAAGGTTATTGATAAAATAGAAAAACTTACCAACCTTCCAGCCAAAGTGCTTAGCAATCATCATTTGCAAAGCAACGTATTGCATGGCATTGATATGATGAGCAACCAACATATCATTTGACCGTTGCGTCAAGGTCGCATCAAGGTAAATATCACCATCAACACGACGCACATCAAACATAGTCTGAAAGGCACATGGTTGCAGTCCTTCGGAGCGTTCAAAGGCTTCGTAATCCCAAAGAGAGATGACATTACGACGATTCCACGGATTGTCCTCTAGTTGTTTCAAGAGTTTCGTGATAATGTCATGCTTTTTGACGATAGCACCATAACGTTCACCAATCGTACGGCTTTCACCAACCTCCCACTCATTCCAGTAATGAACATTATACTTGTCTTCTAAAACGTCTAAGCTATTGGTTTGGTCTTGATAAATCCAAAAAACTTCCTTGATAGCTGACTTAATAGCGATAGGACGTAAAGTGGTGATTGGAAACTCTCCTTTTGAAAGGTCATACTCTGCAAAACTACCTGTGATGTATTTTGAATTGGCTGTGCTTCCATCCTTATACTTTGGACGTGCTTGTTCTGACCAGACCCCTTCTGTCATGATTTTAGTGATATTGTCTTTAAAAATAAGATCTGCTTTTGTCATCTTTCTCTTCTCCTAAAAATTAACTTTATCTATTCTATCTAAATTCATTCTAAAATGCTAGAAAAAGAAGTGATTACAGGTAAATAAAGCTAGAAAGAGCTCTTGGGCTCTCCTAACCTATACAACATTAGCCTAGCTACAATCAGAATAAACATTGTAAAATAGAAGCAAATACCTGAAAACTTTAACAAAAATAGTTTGAAAGATGAAAGGAAAAACTTTTTTTCAAGTCTAAATGCTTAAAATATGGTAAAATCATTGATGGATTACTCATGAAAATGTATGACACTAATGTTTGAAAGGAATTTCCATGACAATCGGAATTGATAAGATTGGTTTTGCGACCAGTCAGTATGTCTTACAAATGAAGGATCTAGCACAAGCTAGAAACCAAGAACCTGAAAAATTTAGCCAAGGTCTTATGTTAGATGCTCTCAGCATCACTCCTGTTACAGATGATATCATCAGCTTAGCGACCGATGCCGCAGCATCTATCTTGGACCAAGAAGACTTAGCTACTATTGATATGGTGATTTTAGCGACGGAATCCAGTGTAGACCAGTCAAAAGCTGGGGCTGTCTATGTTCATCAACTGCTTGGTATTCAACCATTTGCAAGAGCTATCGAGATGAAGGAAGCCTGCTATGCTGCGACAGCTGGGCTGGATTATGCTAAACTTCACATTGAAAAACACCCTAAATCGCGTGTTCTAGTCATTGCCTCTGATATTGCTAAGTATGGCATCAACAGCTCTGGAGAGCCTACACAGGGAGCTGGGGCTGTGGCTATGTTGGTAACAGCTGAACCTCGTATATTATCTTTTAACGATGACAATCTTGCACAAACACGAGACATTTACGACTTTTGGCGTCCAAACTACAGTAGCACACCTTTCGTAGATGGAATGTTTTCAACAAAACAGTATTTAGACTGTCTCAAGACGACTTGGTCTGAATACCAAAAACGCCAAGAAACAGATCTCTCAAGCTTTGACGCCTTTTGTTTCCATCTTCCCTTTCCCAAATTAGCCCTTAAAGGCTTGAATAAAATTATGGACAAGTCGCTTGAAGATAGCGTCAAGACAAGACTACAAGATAATTTTGACCATTCTATCCAATACAGTCGTCTGGTCGGAAATATCTATACTGGCTCTCTCTATCTAGGTTTGCTATCTCTCTTAGAAAACAGTACCACCCTTAAAGCAGGAGACAAGATTGGCTTCTTCTCTTACGGATCAGGGGCAGTTTGTGAGATATTTAGCGCCAATTTAGTAGAAGGTTATGAAAAAATGCTCCACAAAGACCGTTTGGATGATTTAAACCAACGTCAAGTTATTTCAGTAGAGCAATACGAACAACTCTTCTACGAAGATATCACTTTAGATGATGAAGGCAATACAGACTTTAACAGCTACCAAACAGGAGCTTTCTATCTCGAAAGCATCCAAGGACACAAACGTATCTACAAAGGAAAAATGAAATGACCTCTATCTCATGGACTGGCTTTTCGAAAAAAACACCTCAAGAACGTCTAGAGCATTTGCAATCAAATGCTCTTTTATCTCCTGAGGATAAGACAATTTTAGAGAGTGCTTCTCTCCCTTTAGCCACAGCTAATCAAATGGCTGAGCATGTTATCGGAACCCTATCTCTCCCTTTTGCTTTAGCACCAGATTTCCAAGTCGATGGAAGCATCTATCACCTACCTATGGTAACTGAGGAGCCTTCAGTCGTAGCTGCCGCCTCATTCGCAGCTAAATTGATCAAACGTTCTGGCGGTTTTAAAACACACATTCACCAACGCTTAATGATTGGGCAAGTGGCTCTCTATGATATCAGCGATAAAGATAACGCTCATCAAACCATTCTAACAGCCAAAGAAAACCTGATAAACATGGCTAACCAAGCCCATCCCTCTATTGTCAAACGTGGAGGAGGGGCAAGGGATATCTGGTGTGAGGATAAGGAAGATTTCCTTATCGTTTATCTCAGCGTAGATACACAAGAAGCTATGGGAGCAAATATGGTCAATACCATGATGGAAGCCTTGGTCCCAGACCTTGAAATTATGACTCAAGGTAAGTCTCTAATGGCCATCCTTTCAAACTATGCAACAGAAAGTCTTGTCACTGCTGAATGTACAGTGGATCTACGCTTTTTGTCACGTGATAAAGACCAAGCCCATCGATTAGCTCAAAAAATGGAACTTGCTAGCCAGCTGGCCCAAGTCGATCCTTATCGTGCAACAACGCATAACAAAGGGATTTTCAACGGTGTCGATGCCTTGGTCCTAGCGACAGGCAACGACTGGCGAGCTATTGAGGCTGGTGCTCATGCCTATGCCTGCCAAGATGGGCATTATCGAGGCTTAAGCCAATGGCATTATGATCAGGAGGCTCAAAAAATAAAGGGCAAGCTGACACTTCCTCTTCCTATCGCTACCAAAGGAGGCTCTATCGGACTTAACCCAAGTGTTGTTGCTGCTCATGATATTTTAGGAAATGTTAATGCTAGAACACTAGCTCGTTTAATTGCCTCTCTAGGATTGGCTCAAAATTTCGCGGCGCTTAAGGCTCTAACCTCTACTGGTATCCAGTCAGGTCATATGAAATTACAAGCCAAATCTTTAGCGCTTTTAGCTGGTGCCAAGGAAGAACAGGTCCCAACCCTAGTCAAACAATTATTACAAGAAAAACACCTCAATCTTGAAACTGCTAAGCAACTATTAGCGAAACTTAGTTAAAAAACGTTTGGAACAGGTATGGTTCCAAACGTTTTTGTTTTATCGGATAGGTTTGACAGCAGTTAATCTGCCGTATAAAAGATAGTCTACTTTTTTTAGCTCTGCTATCGTTTTACAATCTAGGGCACACATAATGAGACGTAAGTCATCTTTCCATCCCTCGACAATAGCAATGCATTTTTCCAGCGGGTAACGCTCAACCAGCTCTAAGACTGTCCGAGAAAGTCCTACTGCTTTGGCACCCAAGACCAAACACTTAATCACATCAAGCGGATGACGGACACCACCTGACGCTAAAATGTCAACTTCGTCAGTCAGATCCTGAAGGTTCAAAAGTGTTTGAACTGTTGTTTGTCCCCATTCATTTAAGTAGGAACGATCCCCTCCTCGCTTGTTCTCAATATAGGCAAAGCTAGTCCCACCACGTCCTGAGATATCAAAGGTGGTAAAACCAGCTTCCATAGCATAACGGATGCTTTTCTTATCCATGCCGAAGCCAACTTCTTTGAGAATAAGCGGTGCTTCAAGTTTTGTTGCATAATCTTTTATATGTTTCTTCCATGGTCGAAAAACACGTTCACCTTCTGGCATCAATAACTCCTGCATGAGATTGACATGTACCTGTAAGAAAATCGGATTCATCTCATCAAGGGTTTGCTGAGCTAATTCGACTGGCTTATCAATACCAATATTAGTTGCTAGAAGCAAGTCAGGATTTTCTGAACGAAAATCAAAGGAATCATCATCGGGATCTTTCAAGGCAGCTGAGTAAGAGCCTGTCACCATGACTAATCCTGTAGCTGCTGCTAACTGAGCTAGTTTACGATTGACGACTCTGCCTTTTTCCGAACCACCTGTCATGGCATTGATATAAAAGGGAAAAGAAAAGTCCTGACCAGCAAAATGCGTGGATAAATCAATCTCTGCCAAATCATAGGTCGGAAGCGAACAATGAATCAACTCCATATCATCAAAAGAGTTGTAGGGCGACTCATACTTGAGTGCATACTTGATATGATCGTCTTTACGGTTTGTCATCTCTTACCTCAATCCAATGTTCTTGATACAATAACTCAATGCCTCTTGCCTGCCATCGCTCAATCAATTCTCGGCTAGCTTCTGGTGAGAATGATAGGGCAATCCCACAATCGCCACCACCAGAGCCAGAAGATTTAGCGATAACATCTAAACCCTGCTCTGCTTCTTTGAGTGCTTTTAATTGATCAACATAAATAGCTGAGCTGAGCCCCTCCAAGAGGTCTGAAATCTTTTGAAGACCGGCCTTCAGGGATTCCTTATCAGCTGTTAAAAGAGCTTGTTTGGTGATTTGAACATTTTTTTCTGTTTCTTTCAAAAAGGATTGGTCAATCAGGGATTTAGCAGCTTGAATCATGTCTCTCGAAATGGCTGGTTGTCGTGTCCAACCTACTAAAAAGTCTGCTCTTAATTTTGGCGTCAGCACTTCAATCTCGTAACCCCAATCCTGATCTAATAAGCTTTCTAAATCACTAGTTGTTATCTGCTCTGCTATTTTCTGGCGGTCAAAGGAACGATAAGCAATCAACTTTTCGTAGGCTATACAAGCAATGTCTCCCATTGAGCCGTTATCCCCCAGTTTAATCAAGGTGTAGGCTGCCAACTTAAAGAGAGTATCGCAAGAAAGGTCTAGGTCAACCAGCGCTGCCAAGGCTTTAATGGTTAGCACAGTCACTGAACCACTTGAGCCAATACCGAATTTCAGACCGTCACGCTCCAATTTCCCAGTGATAGATAGCTCAAAATCTGGCAAGGTCTGACCAGAATAAGCCTCAAAGGTATCAATACTGGCTTGAATCAGCTGGTAATTGCAATCAAAAGTCCTGTCAACACTATAAGCAAACATATCAGAAGACAGCTTAGTCTCTTGAGCTAGACAGGCTTTTGCCGTCATACAGATGGGGATATAATGAATAAGTGCCGTCTGTCCAGGAGTTAGCACAGCATATTCACCAGCCAGATAAAGCTTGCCACCTGTGGTTACTTGAACGTCTTTCATCTTAGAGTTCCTTTGTTTTTGAGACGATAATGTCATAGTCTTGACTGAAAAGAGCTGCTAGTCTCTCTAAGTCCTTAGTCTGACACAAAACTTTGACATTTGGTCCTGCATCCATGGTGAAATAGCAAGACTCACCAGCTTCACGGAGCTCTCTGACACGCTCCATGGCTTGATAGGATTTTTCGGTCAAGTAAGAAAAGCTAGGCGTTGCTGTTCTTGTCGTTTCGTGCATACGAAGGGCGTTGGCTTCCGTCAACTGACCAACCTTTTCAAAATCATTTTCAGCCAAATAGGTCAACATAGCCTTGTAATCCTGTTCAGACTGCTTGATCCAGTCTGGAAATGATGTCGAGGTTTCCGTGCAAATTTTCATGCCATCACGGCTTGAGATGGGCTTACGCTGATCGGTCAAGACCAACATAATCATGGCTAAATCCAAGTCTGTCTTAACAGGATAAACCTCTCCGCTATCCTTGTCCCAAGCAGCAAGCGGTCCAAAAAAGGAGCGTGAGGACGAACCAGAAGCAAATTTGGCAATCTGAGCGAGTTCAGATTGATTTTTCCCAGCCTGAAAGAGGTCGTTGGCAGCCTTAACCAAGGCAGATAACCCTGACGATGACGAAGATAAACCTGCTGCGGTCGGCATGTTATTCCAAGTTTCGATTTTCACATACTGGCTTGGATCTTTTCGGAAAAGGTCCAAGACCTTGCCTGCCTTGATAAGTTCTTTTTCACCTTGCTCAATATCGTCAATAAACATTTGGTCAGCACTGCCATTTTCCAAAAAAGACAACTTGGTTTCCGTGTACATATTCTCCAAAGTCAGAGAAATACTTGAGGTAGAAGGGATCATCTTCTCAGCGTCTTCCTTCCCCCAGTACTTGATAATGGCAATATTAGCGTAAGATTTGACACTTACAGGCTTTCTATCCATGTGTTTACGGCTCCTTCTTTTTCTAGTTTTTCTGTTAAATGCTGAGCTGCTTCACGCGTTTTCACCAAAGCGATAATACAGCCTCCGAGTCCGCCTCCCGACATTTTGGCTCCTAGAGCACCTTGTTCAAGGGCAATAGCTACCAGGTGATTGGCTTCAGGTGATGATACTTGCAGCTCTTCCAAAAGTTGATGTGACAGCGTCATCGCTTGTCCAATTTTATCCAAATCCTTATCAGCAATAGCAAGTTCAATACGGTCAGTTAATTGGCCTAAACCATGAAGAAGAGGCAAAGCCTTCTCTTCCATAGCTTCTACCTTTTCAACAGCTTCTCGGGTATGACCATGGATACCAGTATCTGCAATGATGAGATGAGCATCCAAGTCGATAAGGATATCTGAAAAACCAACATTTCGGATAAATTTGATGGCACAATCACTCAAACAAGTTTTGGCATCCAATCCACTCGGATTAGTGTGGGCAATAATCTCAGCTTGATTAACCAACATTTCCAAAATCTGACCATCGATAGGTTTGTCAAAATAATTAAAAACTGCTCGAATAGCAGCAATAGCGACTGCTGCTGATGATCCCATCCCTCGTTTTTCAGGAACAGTAGACTCAATCTCATAAGCAAAATGACGATTCCTTACTTCCAGATACTCCAGTGCAGCAAAAATTGCCGTTGATAGGGGGTCTGTGAGATCCAAGATCAAGTCTTCTTGGGCTTCTTGGAAGTGACAAATCACCTCAATGTTTTTAAGAGGGAGAGCAATAGCTGGGTAACCATAAACTACTGAGTGCTCCCCTGTCAAAATAATCTTACTGTGGGCCTTCCCCACTCCAATTTTCTTAGTCATATCTTATTCATACATTCTTTCTATCCCTACTATTTTACTATAAAGCGGCAAAAATTGCGATTGTTTACACAAGATTACATCACTTCTGTCGCTTCTTTTGTAAGGGAGAGTTAAAACAACACCACAGCAATTATTAAATGACTCTAAGAAATCTGAAGTGTAGTATCCATTCTGTCGTTGTTGTAAAAAATACCAATAGAAGCGACATATAAAAGCGGTCACTCCTATCAAAATATCTGATAGCCAGTCATATATTTTGCTTATATGCTTATAGTTTTTTTCTATCAGATAGACACTTCTTCTCTTTTTTTCATTTTGTTATAATGAAAAAGACTTATATTTGCTTTAGGAGGTTACCCATGAATATCCAACAATGCCGTTACGTTGAAACTATCGCCGCCACTGGTTCGTTTAGTGAAGCTGCGAAGACCTTATTTGTTACCCAACCCAATCTCTCAGCATCTATTAGAGATTTAGAAGCTGAACTAGGTGTCAAACTCTTCACACGATCAAATACTGGTGCTAAATTAACAGATGACGGACATGATTTTCTTAAGTATGCCAAAAGGATTTTGGGTGAGCTTGACCTCCTTGAAGAGCGCTATCGTAAACGCTTTAAAAAAAGTTTTACCATCGCGTCACACCATTATGATTTCTTGTCATTGCCACTGGCGACCATTTCTGAGCAATTTCAAGAGGATTATCAAGAATTTCAACTCATCGAGACGACGACCAAACGTATTTTAGAGAGCGTTGCATCCTTTGAGAGTGACTTAGGAATCATCTATCTAGATGATAGCAACCGACATATTTTAGAGCGCAGCATCAGAGACTTGGGCTTAGCTTTTACACCATTAGGGGAGTTTCAAACCCGTATTTTCCTTGGACGTGAGCATCCTCTCGCTCATAAACCTAATCTTAGTAACGAAGACCTCCGAGACTACCCTCAAGTGAGATTTCGTCAGGACAAATCAGGTATTACCTTCGACGAAGATCCTCTGGATGTCTTGGAAAATCAACGCGTGCTTTATGCCAATGACCGTGGTACCATCATGAACCTCCTCTGTGCCACTAATGCCTACGCATCTGGTCTTGGCATTGTTAATAGTTTTATCAAAGATCAGATTGTCCTCACCCCACTAACAGATAGTCCTCTTCATACACTCGGTTTTGTTACCAATCAAAAGCAAAAACAAAGTGCTATCTCAGACGCCTTTATCACAGCGGTTAAGGAAAGCCTTGCCAGTCACAATGACTCTCATAAGTAAAAATACCTTGTAGCAATCTCAGTTCTTGAACCTGAGGTTACTACAAGGTATTTGTGGCGATTGACATCAACTAGATGACATTTGTCCACTGCAGATAGCTAATCAACGGTGTCTTGGGACCTTTTAACCAGCAAAAGAACTTACTTTTCATTATGATCAATCAACTGCTCTAATTGGGCAATTAGAATCACCAACCACGTAAAAGCTAAGAGAAAAGCTGACATTTCAAATGCCGTCAAAGAAAGGTAACCAATGGGTTTAAAGAGCAATTCTAGACCTATCAAAATCAAGCCAATCCCATAAGACATCAACTGAAAATCACGATTAATCTTTGGAACTAGCCACCTTACACCGACTATCAAAACAATGATAATATAGACCAAATAACCAGCTAACTCGGTATGAAGATGATGGTAGGTCAGGTCGTTTGGAAAATAGCCAACGGCTCCCAAATCAAAGGCTAAGGCAGATAACAAGCCTCTTAAAATCAATAACCTCATGGACCTACCAAAGCGTGCACTTAAAGCTGAAAATAAATAGTCAACCAAAACCAGTAATATCAAAGCAGATAAAATTAAGGTTAGATTGAACTGCCATGACGCAATTGCCTTCTGTGTCCCTAGAAAACTCAGGTTAACCTGCCACCATTGACGGCTACTATTGGTCGCCATCGCCAAAACAACACCACTGATGATAATTACCGTAAACAAAGAAGTCAACCAATCAGCCCGTAGCAGTACTGCCGTTCTTGCCATAGCCACCGATGTGGCAAATGATGAAACTGTCACGATGATACTAGCCGTCAACACATCAAACGATACACCCTGAAACAGGTAACCCATCAACCAAAAAAATCCTATCACAATCAAACCTAAAATGACACCAAAGGCCAACGTGATTGGCATCAAGATTCTCCAAAAAAGACGATTGGGTAAGCCCTCTAGGAAAATCTGACGATTTCGATAAAAATAAAAGACAAAAACAGCCACTCCAATAATCCCTGAGACTGTAATGGTATAGGTAGCAATTGAGCTAGGACCTGATAAGGCTAGCTGACTAGTATGCGATGCACTTTGAGATAAGAAAAAATAGAGACCTACCAGCATGTTGATAAGACCTAAGTGCCAATTTTTAATGGATGATACCTCCATTTGTTGAGACGTTTCAATCACCAATTGACGATGATTCAAGGTCGCCACAAGCTGATCACCCGATGTCAACTTCAAGGCTTGACTGACCTCCAAAGGAAGCTCCAGAGTCACTTTTTCTTCTGTCACAACTTCTCCTTTCAATTCACCCTAACCTGTTGTAAGGCTAGTTAAAACAATTAGACTTCCTAAAAGATAAACTATAATAAGGCTGAGCTTTAATGCAACTCAGCCTTGTTTTCATGTAACGCTTGCTATTGTCGTTTTTTATCACTGTAGTTAACTCCCAGAACCTCAATGATAAAGAGTAAGGTCGGCACACCAACCAAAAGTCCCCAAACACCAAAGAAATGCTCTGAAACATATAAGGTAACGAAGGTTAAGAAAATCGGTAGCTCTGTCCTGCTAGACATCAATTTAGGGTTAAGGAGATAAGACTCTAAGGCGTGTACCACAACCAACATAATCAAGACATAGATGACATCTCGAATTCCTCCCGCGTAATAAGCAATAAAGGATAGAGGAATCGCTGAGATGATGACACCTGCTACCGGAATCAAACTCAGAATAAAAATCAACAGAGCCAAACTCAACAATTGGCTGATACCCATAAAGTAAAGACAAAGGGTCGTCAGACTCGTGTTGATAATAGCAATCAATAACTGAGTTTCAATGACTAGCCCAAAGTTTCGTGTAAAAATTTTACCGAAATAGTAGGTATCTTGAAACAACCAAGCATTTGGACCTTCTAAAAAGCGATTGAAAAAGCGAAAGAGTTGCTCTTTTTCAAAGGTAAAGAAGAAACTAAGCAACAATGACATGGTAAGCGTCATTCCCATGCTACTCAATGTCGATAAGGATTTAATCAGCCATTGAGCACCATGAGACAATTGCTGCTGGATATCGTTTTGACTGATGTATTTTGACACATAGTCCAAGATGATACTGGCATCTTTAGAAGGATTTTTATAAAAACGTAATACTGAATCCACAATAGATTCTGACTGATAAGCCAGCTGAGGCACATATTTGGTCACAGCAACATAAATCCCAAAGATAAGTAGCAAATATGTCACAATCACAATGAACGATGTTGGGATAGGAAGATATTTTTGAATAAAATGAACCAATCGCAACACCAAAAAGGTAAAGATAAAGGTTAACAGCATTAAACTCAACATACTGCTAGCGTAGTAAAGCACTGCTAATAAAATAAGCAAAACCACGGCACGTCTGAGACGAATATTGGCTAAAAAGCGACTCCAAAGTGTTTGAGGTTCCAAAACAACTCCTTTTCTATATAATAACTGTGATCGTAAAGACACCATCTTTAAAAGATGCTGCGATACGACCCTTGAAAATACGAACAATGCTCTGGGCAGTCGACAGCCCGATGCCATAGCCTTTACGTTTGCTATTATGAGACTCATCCTCACGATAGAAACGTTCAAAGAAACGGCTGTAATCAACTGTTGCTCCTTGAGCGTAACTATTTGAAATTTCAAGCTTAGCTCTCTTACGGCGGCGACCAATCTGACTCAAGGTCACCGAAATATGCCCCTTATCATCACAATACTTATTGGCATTATCCACTAAAAGGGTCACCAACTCAAAGAGAGATTTCTCTTCTGCTTTAACATGAATATCAGGTTCGATTGTCATCGTAAAGGTCTTGCCGTCTCTAATCACTGGACCTTTAAAATCTTCAGCCGCATCCTCAGTAATATCAGAAAAATCCAAATCAGTTAAGACAATATCAGGCTGTTCTTCCAATCGCGATAAGGCTACCAAACCGTTGATAAGACCTGTTAGACGGTTCACCTGATCAGCTGTACTCTTGGTCCACTCAGACTCTCCGTTCATCAACTCGACCAACTCATTATTAGCCGAAATAATAGCCAAAGGCGTCTTGAGCTCATGCCCTGCGTTCGTAATAAAGCGACGTTGTCTTTGATAGTTACGCACAAATGGTGCTATGACATAACGGGACATACTTGAAATCAAAAACATAAAAACAAGCATACAGAGTAGAGCAATCTGAACAGCGACCCAGGTTAATTCAAAAGCATCTGAATAATAAGTTGTTGAATCAAGAACAACGATCAAGGTACCTGTCTTGCTCTTCTTAATCTGGTAGGAATAATAAACACTATTGTCATGTATTGTTCCTGACTTGGATATGCTTTTATTAATTCTCTGGGCAAAGCTTGAAATCTCGTCATCTGTAAAACTTGCAAAACTGCGACTGTTAGTTTTAACAATTTCCCCATCCTTATCTAAGGTCACCGAAAAATAACGGTAGGAATAGATCGTCTCTTCCGTAACAGCCGTCCCTATGGTCTTACTCGCTTCAGATAAGCTAGGGGTATCACCGTCATTTTCAACCAGCGCAGTCAAAATACTTTTTACATTAGTGTTCGTTTGAAGATAACGAACCCCCGTAATCACACCAACAGTTGTCGTTAAGACAATCACAACTGCAAAGGAGGCCAGTAAAACAAAGCGAAGCCTCAGGCTTCTAAACATTTTTGCATTGTCAGACGATGAGCTTCTTTCTCGAGACTTACTCTTCTTTCTGGCACGCAACCAAGGCAAAATCACCATCTTCTTCTCCTTCAATCCAGACATCGGCTTGTACAGCCTGTAGTTTCTGACGCAGATAAGAGACATAGATATAGACTAGACGCTCATCACTCTCTGTATCTCCAGCCCAAACATGCTTGAAAATATCAGCTGTGCTAAGTTGCTTTCCTTGATTCAAGATAAAGAAACTCAGTAGCTTGGTTTCTTTGCCTGCCAAACGGACACTATTGTCCGCTGACAGTTCTTGTTCAGAGACATTGAGCGTGATATTCCCTTTTTGGAGAAGGTTTTGGGTGAAGGTCACCTCCACACGACGCTCCAAAGAACGTAAACGTGCCAATAATTCCTTTAGTGAAATGGGTTTAGTCAAATAATCATCTGCCCCAGCATCCAGTCCTGTCACACGGTCATCAATCTCAGCCATTGCGGTCAACATAATCACATGGGTCTGATTTCCTGTCGAACGAATCTCACGAAGGGCTTCAAGACCTGTTTTTATAGGCATCATGATATCCATTATGATGACATCGTAAGGGTTTTTGGCAGCCAAATCAACTGCTTCTTGACCATTGTAGGCAGTATCGACATCATAACCTTGATGTGTAATGGCAGCCTTGAAAACATTCGAAAGTTGCACTTCGTCTTCTGCAAGTAAAATCTTCATTAGTTGTCCTCACTACTTTCTTGAATGAGATTACGAATGGTTTGCATGGTCAGGTCACATGAAGCCAGCTCATCTGCGCAACGTTTCAATTCTTTCGTAATCATTTCAGGGTGTTTAATATCGTGTTTGTACTTCATCTGATGTTCCAAACTTGCCCAAGAATCCTGAGCAATAGTGCGAAGTTGCACTTCAATAAAATAAGAACCTCTGGCATTTCCAAGGACATCTGGATAATCTGTCTCCATCTCTAAAATAAGGTGGTAAGAGCGGTAACCATTTGGTTTTGCTTTACTGATATAATCCTTCTCATTATAGATACTGACACCTGGAATAGCCTTGATGACTGACACCGTTTTATAGATATCGTCCACAAAACCACATACAATTCGGATACCGATACTATCACGAATAGAACGAAGAGCAGATTGAGGACACACCTCTAAACCCTTTCGTTGGCATTTTTCAGCCATGGAATCACTGGCTTTTATCCGAGAGATAAAGTGCTCGTACAATTTAAAACCAGTTTCTTCCTTCGTCTTCTTGTTAGCAGCAATAATGTGGTCTGTGACTTGCTGTAAAATTAATGGGAGATACTGAGAAAACTCTCCATAAATTGATTCCGACATCTCTTGGTTATTCTCTGAAAGCTAGACACTCTCAGCCTTTCTGTAATTAATCTAAATTATGTTCATTATAGCAAACTTTGTCGAATATTTCAGTAATAAAAAGGAAGCTTAAAAAATGAAAGAAGAAAAAGAGCTTGTTTTTTCAACTTTGAAAAGAGCTCTTGTCCGTAGCTATTATACGAAACAAACCTTAACTCATTCCTCAAGCTTTTTAAACAAACTCTTTCTTATTAGACTTTTTTCTGTCTTTTAGATACTAAGCAACTTCTTCAGTAAACTGACTGTTGTAAAGGTCAGCATAGAAGCCTTCTTGCTCAATTAACTCGTCATGGTTACCCTGTTCGATGATATTGCCATCTTTCATAACCAAAATCAAGTCTGCATTACGGATTGTTGACAAGCGGTGAGCGATAACAAAGGAAGTGCGTCCTTGCATCAACTTGTCCATTGCTTTTTGGATTAATTCTTCTGTCCGAGTATCTACAGAAGATGTTGCTTCATCCAAGATCAACAATGGAGAATCTTTCAAGAGGGCACGCGCAATCGTCAACAATTGTTTTTGACCAACTGATAGTGTAACCGAATCATCCAAAACTGTATCATAACCTTTTGGTAGTGTCTTGATGAAGTGGTGGACACCAACTGCCTTAGTTGCTGCAATCACTTGCTCATCACTAATGTTCTCTTGGTTAAAGACTAGATTATCGCGGATAGTTCCTTCAAACAACCAAGTATCCTGCAAGACCATAGAGAAAGCATCGTGAACTTCACTACGACTCATGTCATGCACATCAACACCATCAATCTTAATACTTCCTGAGTTGATTTCGTAAAAGCGCATCAGAAGGTTGACCATAGTGGTCTTACCAGCCCCAGTAGGACCAACAATGGCCACTTTTTGACCTGGTTTGGCTTCAGCAGTGAAGTCATGGATGATGGTTTTCTCTGGCACGTAACCAAAATTAACATGCTCAAAGTTAACTTGACCTTTGACAGTTTCCAATTGACGCTCTTTGTGACCTTCTTCTTCCATTTCATCTTCATTCAAGAACTCAAAGATACGTCCCATCGCAGCACTTGCAGACTGCAATTGAGTAATCCCTTGAGCCATTTGACCGATTGGTTGAGTAAAGATACGGACATAGGTCATGAAGGCAACAATAGTACCAATCGTAATAACATCATCGATAGCTAGAGCTGCTCCGACCACACAGACCATTACGTAACCAAAGTTACCGATAAATTGCATGAGCGGCATCATAATCCCTGAGAAGAATTGTGATTTCCACATTGATTGCTTCAATTCAGCATTGTAGCTGTCGAATTTTTCCTTGGTTTCATGGCGGGCATTGTAACTGATAACCACATTGTGTCCTGTATAAATTTCTTCTGTATAAGCAGAAACTTTAGCTAGATTATCTTGTTGTTTTTTAAAGAGCGGTTGACTCTTAACCATGATCACTGATGACAAAGCAAACCCAGCAAAAACAGAGATGATAGCTGTTAAGGCTAAATGCCAGTCAGTTTTAAACATCATAATGATTGAACCAATCAAGAGAACCGTTGATGAGATCATCGTAACCAAAGATTGGTTAAAAGATTGGGTCATAAGGTCCACATCATTTGTCACACGAGAAAGGGTATCTCCTTGCTCATGGCTATCAAAATAACCAAGTGGGACTTTGTTGATTTTGTCTGCGATCGCATTACGCAAACGTTGAGCGAAACGCTGAATCATGGTTGACATGATGAATGCTGAAAGGTAATTGATAACTGCACCAACAATGTAAAGACTCATGAGCGTAACAGCAACTGACTGGATTTTGTCCATATCGATGTCGCCAGCGATTCCCTTCATGATGGCATCAGTGATTTCTTTAATCTTATCCGGTCCAATAACCGTAATGATACTAGCACAGGCTGAGAAGATAATAGCGAGTACCATGAAGAACTGGAAGCCCTTCAAATAAGGAGCCACTCCCTTCAACAACGAAGGTTTCTTTTCTGACTTAGTCTTCATTTTCTAACTCCTCCTTAGATAATTGTGAATAAGCAATTTCTTGATAAACTGGGTTGCTTGCCAAAAGTTCTTTGTGAGTTCCTTGACCAACTACTTTTCCTTTTTCAAGGACGATAATTTGGTCAGCATCCATAATCGTTGAAATACGTTGAGCGACGATGAGTTTGGTCATATCGCTTGTTTTTTCTTTCAATTGGCTACGAAGAATACGGTCGGTCTTGTAATCCAAGGCTGAGAAAGAATCATCAAAGATAAGGATTTCAGGTTTACGTGCCAAGGCGCGAGCAATTGCCAAACGCTGACGTTGACCTCCTGAGAAGTTAGTACCACCCTGAGCTACTTCTTCATCCAAACCTTTTGCTTTGTTTTTGATAAATTCGCTAGCTTGTGCAAGGTCCAAAGCTTCCCACATCTTATCATCTGTTAGAGGACTGTTACTGCTATCTCCAAACTCCAAGTTGCTGCGGATAGTACCACTAAAGAGAACTGCTTTTTGAGGGATATAACCAATCTTATTGTTCAACTCATCGTGACTGTAGTCTTTGATGTTCAAGCCGTCTACTTTGATCCAACCTTCAGTGGCATCGTAGAAACGTGGCAAAAGATTAACTAGAGTAGATTTCCCTGACCCAGTTGATCCGATGAAGGCTACCGTTTGACCGGCACTTGCTTCAAATGAAACGTGTTCAATAACAGCTGTTGAATTTTTATCGTAACGGAAGGAAACATCATGAAACTCAACACGACCTTTTTCTTGAGATGTACCTTCAGTTGTTTCTTTAAAGTCCACACTTGGATCAAGCGCCAAAACTTCATTGATACGACGAGCAGACACCATTGCACGAGGCAAGATAATCAAAATTGCTACCATCATCATGAAACCAATAACGACCTGCATCGCATAAGTAGAGAAAGTAATCATATCAGCCAAAAGATTCGTACGAGTTGCCAACTCTTGTGACCCCATAATAAAGGCTTTGACTTTTTCAGGTGACGTCATTATCGCTGCATCTGGAACAGGCATCTTAACGTCATTGATTAGGTGAGCACCAATCCAGTAGATCGCCAAGGTCAAACCTGACATTACAACGGTCATCACAGGATTCATCAAACTCATCAAACGATACACAAAAAGGTTAAGCTTAGTCAAACCTTCATTTTCCTCTTGGAACTTATCCGTTTGATATGTTTCAGCATTGTAGGCACGGACAACACGGACACCAACTAAGCTTTCACGCGTTGTTGCATTGAGGTCATCAGTCAGACCTTGTACTTTTTTCTGACGTGGGAAAGCCACAAGGATCAAAACAAGTAGAAGGATCATAACAATTAAGACAGCATAGGCAACAGCACTTGTCCATTCACCACTTTTACCCCAGATTTTTGTCAAAGCCCAAACTGCCATAATAGGACCGCGGGTCACCACCTGCATCCCCATAACAATAAACATCTGAAGCTGGGTCAAGTCGTTGGTCGTACGTGTCAAAAGAGATGGTACTGAGAATTTTTTGATTTCCGCATCAGAATAGTCCATTACCTTGTGGAAAATTTCGCCACGAACACGGCTGGTGAAACTAGCTGCAGTACGTGCTGCCAAGAAACCAACACAGACTGCCATGACAAAACTACCTGCAGAAAAAGCTAGCATCTTCCAACCTGGCTCCATAATATCAGACACCGTAGTTCCTTGGGCTGAAATAAGTTTTGTAATTTCTGATAAATACTCTGGCGTTTTTAAGTCCATCCAAATCGCCAAACAGATAAAGACTGTACTGAGGATAATGTTAAACCATTCCTGAGCGTTTAGTCTTTTAAACATGTTAAACATCTTCTTCTCCTTTGTTTATTTCTCTACTTAGATTGCTCTTCATTTCCCATATAACACGACGCGTGGTCTCAGCATCTTCTTTTGAGATACCATTTAAAAAGACACCATGGACATAGTCAAGGAAATTCTCCAAACGATCTGCCTTTCCACGACCAAAGTCAGTCAAACGGATATATTTGATACGTTTATCCTTTTGAGAAGGCTCAATATGAATGAAGCCATTTTTCTCCATTCTCTTGATCAAATTTGACGTCACAGACTTTGAAATCTTTAAATACTGCTCAATATCCTTAAATGATAAGTCCTTATCCGGAAATCTTAGCAAGTGCATGAGAACAAATCCCTGCGGACCACCTAAATGCTCCACATCGAATTCTTTGCTTTTTTCGCTAACAAATTGTTCCATCATGGCAATAAAATTTCGCATTTCCTGGAATTGATTATCCATAGTCCCTCCTTAAAAATAGTTTTCATGAGAACAAATAAGTTATCATGGGAACTATTATAGTTCTTAATCCTAACAAAGTCAAGAAAAAGTTATCAGGAGAACTAATTAAAGAGTAGTTGATGTTAAGAAAAAACTAGACTAGCCTTAACAAGGCTAATCTAGTCTGCGTTTTACTTACATTACTCTATTCCGTTTCAGAATGACGTTTTCCAAGAGCGCGTGCTTGACCTTCTGTCATGGTAACAAGATTATTCAAATTAGTACGAGGTGGCATCTTGTCAGTACCATACCAATAAACATCTGATTCGCCACCACCTGTTACATAGACGGTGCGATTCGGATCAAATGGTAGATCTCCTGTTGCGCTAGTTCCCGAGCTACTATTGCTAGTACTTGGACGACCAATTCCAGTAGCATAAAGTTTGATACCTTCTGCATTCCAGGCCCCTGCCAAAACTTGATATTCATTGGCATCTGTCGTTAATAGATGGGTCTTGATTCCCGCGTGGTACAGACGATAAACAGGAACTGTTCCCCCTGAGTAAAAGCTCATAGCATCCTGCGTCCAAGCACCAGTACCTGTCAAGACAGCTACTTCGTTACTATCAGTGGTATAAAGATGCTTATGTGTGATTTTACTATAAAGACGTGTTACTGGGCTACCCCCATCTGGTGCATACCAAGCCGTTCCTTCTTGCCTCCAACCTCTAGAAGCCAACACATTGTATTCATTGGCATCGGCTGTAAAGAGATGCTCTTGAAGAGTCGGATTGTAGAGACGGTAGATAGATGAGTCCGCCTTTACTGAGTTAGCACCTAGCAGAGTAGCAAAGCAAGCAACCAATACCAAGAGTCCTTTTTTCATTTTCATTAGATAACCTCCATATCTTCACTACTATTATAAAACGCTTTCAGATCCCCTGTCAATAGCCTAATCTCTATCTGTTTGTAACAAAAAAGAACTCAAAACAGCTGTTTCAAGTTCTCTCTCTTTTATTTTTTCTCTTGTTTGTAGAATTCTTTCAAAGCATCCTGCCATGTTGGGATAACAAATCCAGTTGCTTTTGCCTTTTCAAGACTCATAGTAGAGTTAAGTGGGCGCTTTGCCTTAGCTGGGAATGAGGATGAATCAACAGGTGCTACTTCGACCTCAGTATCTTTCAAGATTTCCACCGCAAAATCATACCAAGTTGTGTCTTCAGAAGCATCGTTTGACAAGTGGTAATAACCAAATTCTTTTTGATTTTCTGCCAAATAAGTCATAAATTCAGCCAAAGTACGTGTCCATGTTGGACGACCATGCTGATCGTTAACGACTGTCAAACGTGGGTGTTTTTCAGCAAGAGCTTGCATGGTGAAGACAAAGTTTTTACCATAGTTACCAAATACCCAAGCTGTACGGATAATGTAGAACTTATCAGCGTATTTCTCAACGGCTTCTTCACCCAAACGCTTGGTACGACCGTACTCTGTTTTAGGATCTGGTGTGTCTGTTTCAAGCCATTCTTGACCAACTGGTTTTTCACCATCAAAAACGTAGTCCGTTGAAATGTAGACGAGTGTTGCACCATATTTAGCAGCAGCCTTAGCAACATTTTCCGTACCAGTTACGTTGATTGCGTAGTTAAGTTCTTTGCCTTCATCTTCAGCAGCATCAACAGCTGTATAGGCAGCACAGTGATAAACCAAGCTAGGTTTCACTTCAGAAAAAACCTCATCTACTTTTGCTGCATCAGTGATATCCATTTCTGCAACGTCAACAGCGACATAGTCTTCATTTCTTTCATCAAGTAAATAGCGAAGCTCTGTACCCAATTGCCCATTTGCACCAGTAACTAAAATCATGTTCGTCTCCTTCTTTTTAAGTTCGCAACTTAAATGTAATACATACCTATTTTAACTCAAAATACTAAAATTTTCATCCTTTTTCTTTAACCAAGTAAACAGGTCGTTTCTTGGTTTCCAAAAAGATCTTCGCAATATATTTGCCAATGATTCCTAGAGCAAGCAACTGTAAGCCTCCGATAAACAAAATGATCGTTACCAGACTCGCCCAACCAGCAATACTACCTCCAATGGTTAATTTTCGGATAACCACAAAGGCGATGCCCAAAAGGGAAGCGATGAAAGACCCCCCGCCTGCCCACATGGCAAGATTGAGCGGGGCTTCTGAGAAGTTGATGAAACCGTCCATAGAATAGCGGAGCAAACTCCAAAATGACCAGGACGTCTCCCCAGCAATACGTTCACGATTTTCATAAGCAACATAGGCGACATCATAGCCAACCCAAGAAAAAAGCCCCTTTGAAAAACGATTGACTTCTTTCAAGTCCAAAATACTATCAACCACCTGACGGGTCATCAGACGAAAATCTCGAGCTCCATCCACCATCTCTGTTGATGAGATTTGGTTGATCAACCAATAAAATGTCTTGGCAAAAAGAGAACGGATTAGGGGCTCACCCTTGCGGTCCGCACGACGGGTCCCAACAACATCATAGCCTTCTTGAATCTTTGCATACATCTCTTGCAATAATTCAGGTGGGTCTTGCAAATCAGCATCCATGACGGTAATCAAGTCACCATCCGCAGCTTCAAGTCCTGCTAGAAGCCCTGCTTCTTTTCCAAAATTACGTGAAAACGACAAGTAATGCACATTGTCAAACTTACTAGCCACTTCACGCAAGACCTCGAGGGTTCTATCTTTAGAGCCATCGTTCACAAAGATATAATCAAAAGTCAATTCATTAGCCATCAGAGCCTCGACTTTTTGCGTAGCCTCTAAAAATGGTACTATCGTCAACTCTTCATTGTAACATGGTACAACAATTGATAATTTTTTCATAAAAATAGCTTTCTTTTTATTATTCTGTTCATTATACCGTATTTTAAAATTTATTTCTATTTTAAAAAGCTAAATGATAATGCCTTCTAGGTGATCCAGCTCATGCTGGCAAATCTGTGCCTGAAAATCGGTCAAAGTCATCGTCTGTTTATTCCATTGCACATCATAAAATGACACTTCAATCCTCTGATAACGTCTTGTTTGACGACTTCCTGTCAATGAGAGGCAAGATTCTTCTGCCTCAAAAGGCAATGCCTTGCTGATGAGAACAGGGTTGAACATCACTAGATTTCCCAAACCCATATTGATAATAATCACCCGCTTTTTGACACCTATCATATTAGCTGCCATTCCAACACAGTCAGCATGATGTGCGAGTAAGGTATCTTCTAAGTCCTTAGCAAGATAGAGATCCTCCTGACTAGCTTCTGCGGATACCTGTGATAAGAAAAATATATCTTTACATATTGGTTGAATCATACTTGACCTCTCAAAACAATTAATAAACTATTGGACATTAATATTATGGTGTAATCTATATTATCATTAATTGATGTAAAATAACAAGGAGCTTCTATGAAAAATGATCTTTTCGATGATTTATCATGATATAGCTCTCGACTGGATTGCTACACTTCATATCCTAAAATAAAAACAGGAGAATCACATGACACTTTTAAAAAAATGCCAAGAAATACTTGTCGGATTATTTAAAGACAACATCAAAAGCATCACTATGTACTGACCCCAAAAAGTTGGACACTATATTTATTGAAGGGATTTAGTTCTGTATTGCACAGGACTAAGTCCTTTTAGTTTTGCTTTGATTCG
>NZ_JAFBEI010000036.1 GCF_016908655.1 Streptococcus saliviloxodontae | reverse complement strand
GATTCTCATCGCTTTGAACATGCAAAAAGAGAGAACCAATCTGATTCTCTCTCGCTGCTGATTATAAGTCAACCCACTACAGTTGACGAAGAGCCTTTTTATTGAAACAGGTTTAACAGAAATCCTGTTTTAGAGTTAGATTAAGCAGCTGAACTCTCTGATTGAACTGAAGAGTCAGCAGAAGTTTCGCTAGAAGATTCTTCAGAAGAACTGCTCTCTTGACTTGTTGTTGTACTTTCAGAAGTCTCTTCTTCAGTTGTTGTTGTTGTGCTACTGCTTGAAGAATCTGAGTCAGAGTTACGGTAAGAATAACTGTATTTTGGAGCATTTCCAAGGTAAACGTATCCTCCGCTACGGTAAGCTCCATCAGGCATTTCCCAGTTGGTGCTACCACTACCATACATGGTGTTGAGGTAACTGCTCATTTGAGAGTAGACCTCAGCAGCAATATTAAGATTGTCTCCATAGATAGGCGTCATACGATTTGAATAACCGGTCCATACAGCCATAGCGTATTGAGTTGTATAACCAACAAATGATTCATCGGGAGCCATTGTACCAACTGAGCTACTATAGATACCTGTTGATTCTTCAATTTGTTCCAGTTCTGAATCTGAATAGTTAGATGTCCCTGTTTTACCCGCATTATAAGGAGCGCCGGAGACAGCAGCATATGTTCCTGTTCCGGATGTTAGAACAGTTTTTAACATATCTGTCATCATGTAAGCTGTTGTTTCAGACATGGCTTTAACAGAAGTCGCATTGTATTCTTTAGAAGTACCATCACTAAACTCAATTTTATTGATGTACATTGGTTCGTTGTAAGTACCGCCATTAGCAAAAGCTGCATAGGCAGCTGCCATTTTTTCACTACTTGCACCGTATTCTTGTCCAGATTTTGAAGTAGAGCTTGAGATGGCATTTGAGTAGTACATCTCAGGGTAGTTGATACCTAGTTTGTTGAGGAAGCCTAATGACGTATCCAAACCAACAGCTTCGAGAGCTCTAACAGCTGGAATATTACGTGATTGTTGTAGAGCATAAGTTAGGCTAATGCTGCCATAGTACTGACGATCCCAGTCATAGACAGGGGTAGAAGTTCCGGGATAGTTGTAAGGAGTATCTTTAACAGTGTCACCTGTACTTGTATAAATACCATTTTCAATAGCTGGCGCATAGTCAGTTATCGGTTTCATGGTTGAACCAAAGTCACGGTCTGTTTGCACGGCTTGGTTGGTACCAAGTGAGACATTACTGTCTTGGTTACGGCTACCAAGTTGAGCGATGACTTTACCATTGGTAACATCAACTACAGTTGAAGCAACTTGGAAATCTTCATCTGGGTATGAAACATAGAGACCGCTGTTATAGATATCCCAGAGTTGTTGTTGAGCACTTTGGTCAACGTTGGTATAGACTTTCAATCCTGCTGTAAAAACATCTTGTCCGGTTTTTGTTTTGACCTGTTCGATAACCTGTTTGATGTAGTTATCAAGGTATGGTTCATAGCTTGATGTTTCTTCTAGGGTTTGAAGACCATCTGAGATAGGAGTTGCTAGAGCTGTCTTGTACTCATCGTTCGTGATTTTTTTGTCTTCTAGCATTTCACCAAGAACAATATCACGGCGAGCCTTGGCGGCATCTGGATTGTTATAAGGGTCGTACTGAGTAGGCGCTTGAGGGATGCCCGCTAGTAGAGCTACCTGAGCGACAGACAGGTCTTTTAGTTCCTTACCATAGTAGGCTTTGGCAGCAGTTTGCATACCATAGTAGCCATTCCCCATGTAGACTTTGTTGATGTAGAAGGTAAGGATTTCTTCCTTGGTATATTGCTGTTCCATTTGGAGTGCTAACCAAACCTCTTGAGCTTTTCGTTTAAAGGTTTGATCGGATTCATTAGTAGAGTAGTAGGCGAGTTTGATCAGCTGTTGATCAAGGGTAGAGCCCCCTTGAGTACTACTACTAATGATATTATTCCAAGCAGCACCCATGATACGGTAGACATCAACACCACGGTGTTTGAAAAAGCGTTTATCTTCGATAGAGGTTACAGCATTGACAAGATTAACAGGGATACTGTCTGCTGAGACGCTTTCACGTTTTTCAGATCCTAAATCGGCGATAAGATTACCGCTGTTATCATAAATCAGACTGGAATTGGTAGATTCGAGTTTAGATTTTGATAGTTGTGGTGTGCTACTGACGTAATAAGCAAAGAGCAAACCGCCGGAAATGACACCAATAATAGCTAAGCTTAAAATAGTAATTAGGGAGTATTTTAAGACTCTTGAAACTGTTTTCATTGTTTACCACCTAATAGTTTTTTTTCGATAACGTCCAGATAAGGAACTTGAGGGAATGCAGTTGTTTCAATCAAAAACCCCTTCTTTTTGATATAATTGAGAGGCATTGACTTGCTACCTTGATCTTTTTGGTAAAAATGAATCAAGTCACAAGCTTGCAAAAGGTAAGTTTCCTTAAGTGTTGAGAAGTGAAGGAGAACAAAACAAATACCGCCTTGTTCTAAGACATTGGCCATGTGCTCAATTTGGTGAGCATGAAAATTTTTCATTGGCATGGCAGTTTTTTGTTTGGTTTCCTTTGCTTCAAAGTCAATATAATGTCCTTTATAGACACCGGAGTAGTCGGTAGTGGAGGCTTGACGGAAATAAGCTTCCACAATTTTGGCACGACTTCGTTTAGGATAGTCAACCTTAACGATTTGAACAGGTGTAGGTTTTTTATGAATGACAGCAATCTTACGCGATAGATAGAAGTCATTGGTTGCGTTGATAGCTGTTTCAAAGGACATCCCACGGTTAGCAAAGTTAACAGCTGTTTTTTTTGTTACCGTTGGTACTGTTTTGCGAACAATACGGTGAGGATAGTTTACCATACAAACTCCTAATACGATTTGTTTACCATAATAAACAATACCATTATATCATAAATTTAAAAAGGATAACAGATAATGAGTTCTCTTCTAATAATGGGTTACAAAAGTTTTGAATTGGGGATTTTTAGTGATAAAGACCCTAAATTAGCAGTTATTAAGAGGGCGATTAAGAAGGATTTGATTGCATTTTTTGAAGACGGAGTGGACTGGCTGATTTTCACAGGCAACTTAGGGTTTGAAGTTTGGGTATTAGATGTTGCAAAAGAGCTACAACAAGAATATGATTTTTCGATGGCTTGTTTGTTTTTATTTGAGGATCAAGGACAGTCCTGGAGTGAGTCTAATCAAGAAAAGTTAGCACGGTTTAAGCAACTTGATTTTGTAAAATACAGCTATCCAAGCTATCAAGGACCGAGTCAATTGAAAAATTATAATCGTTTTTTACTAGAAAATACAGATAGAGCCTATCTTTTTTATGATCGTGATCATGAAACGTCGCTAAAATATCTCTATCAAATGATGCAGGAAGTCGCTTATGAGGTCAAAGAGTTATCTTTTGACCGTCTTAACGAAGTCGCTAGTGAGGACTAGGATATGTAAGTAAAATAGTTGATTTTTTAATAATAATCCTGTATCATATTAATGATTGAATTTTTAAAATTCTATAGTGAACGATAAGTATGGAGAGTACAAGCGATGGCAGATATTTTATTTAGTCCAAAAGATATTTTTGAACAAGAATTTAAGACAAGTATGCGAGGTTATGATAAAAAAGAAGTTGATGAGTTTTTAGATGATATCATCAAAGACTACGAGTCATACCTTGCGATGATTGAAAAACTTCGTGAAGAAAATGCTAGTCTGAAAGAAAAATTAAAAACAGTATCTACTTCTCCAAAATCTGCTAGTTCATCACCAACGGTAGCAACACCACAACAACAGAGAGTGGTAGAATCTGCCTCTAACTACGATATTTTAAAACGTATCAGTCGTCTAGAGAAAGAAGTTTTCGGCAAGCAGATTGTCGAATAGTTAATATGTTGTTAATTGTGCAATTTTTGGATAATCGCGTGTTTAGCTTGGCTAGACATGAGGAAAGTCCATGCTAGCACTGGCTGAGATGTCGGTAGTGATTGTGCTAGGCGAATGCATAAGCCTAGGGAGGTAGCTTGCTACCTTACGGCGAGTTAAAGGGCTAAGTCTTAGGATATGCCTCAATAGCTCTGAAAGTGCCACAGTGACGTAGTTTTTCAGGAAACTGAAAAAGTGGAACGCGGTAAACCCCTCAAGCTAGCAACCCAAACTTTGGTCGGGGCATGGGATGGAAGGAAATGAACGGAAATCCTGACTGGTAACAGTAGACAGATGATTATCGATAGGAAAAGGGGACCTAACCTTTCCTTGAACAAAACATGGCTTATAGAAAATTGCATATAGGTATAGCTAGCATTTGCTAGCTTTTATTATAGGTAAAGATAGAAAGAAATAATGAAAGAAAGATTTAACTTAATTGCTACTGCAGCAGCTGGTTTGGAAGCTGTTGTCGGTAAAGAAATCCGTCAATTAGGAATTGATTGTCAGGTTGAAAATGGTAAGGTTCATTTTCAGGGAGATATTAAGACTATTGCTGAAACTAACTTGTGGTTACGTTCAGCGGACCGCATCAAAATCGTTGTTGGTACGTTTCCAGCAAGAACCTTTGAAGAGCTTTTCCAAGGTGTTTTTGCCTTAGATTGGGAAAATTACTTACCATTAGGATCAACTTTCCCTATCTCTAAGGCCAAATGCGTTCGCTCAAAACTGCATAACGAACCTAGCGTACAAGCAATCACTAAAAAGGCTGTTGTAAAAAAACTGCAGAAACATTATCACCGTCCAGAAGGGGTTCCTTTGGTTGAGAATGGTCCTACTTACAAGATTGAGGTGTCTATCCTGAAGGATCAAGCAACACTCCTTATTGACACTACTGGGGATAGTCTTTTTAAACGCGGTTACCGTACTGACAAAGGTGGGGCTCCAATCAAGGAAAACATGGCTGCTGCCATTCTACAGTTGAGTAACTGGTATCCTGATAAACCTCTGATTGATCCGACTTGTGGTTCAGGGACTTTCTGTATTGAGGCTGCTATGATTGGTATGAACATTGCCCCAGGATTTAATCGTGATTTTGCCTTTGAATCATGGTCTTGGGTGGATCACAATCTTGTTCAGTCGGTTCGTGATGAGGCAGAAAGTAAGGCAAATTACGATGTTGAACTTGATATCATGGGTTGTGACATTGATGCTCGAATGGTTGAGATTGCCAAGAAAAACGCTGAGGAAGCTGGACTTTCAGATGTTATCAAATTGAAACAAATGCGTTTACAGGATTTGAAAACGGATAAAATCAACGGTGTTATCATCTCTAACCCTCCTTATGGTGAGCGACTCTTGGATGACAAAGCTATTGACATTTTGTATAATGAAATGGGACAAACGTTCGCACCATTAAAAACATGGAGTAAGTTTATCTTGACGAGTGATGAACAATTTGAAGCGAAATATGGTAGGTTAGCAGATAAGAAGCGAAAACTCTATAATGGGACCTTGCGTGTCGATTTGTATCAATATTTCGGAGAGCGTGTTCGTCGCACCGTCAACAAATAGAAAGGTTATACGATGACAAAAGAAAACGATAATCTTGATTTTGAAAAAGCCAAGGATATGACAGTGGAAGAAGCTGTTCAAAAGAGTGAAGACCTAAAAGCTGGTATCACAGAGGATGATAGTGTTCTTGATAAGTATATTAAGAAAAATCGTGAGCAAGTAGAAGCTCAAAAATTTGAAAATACAGATATTAGTTCACTAGATACGGCTTCTTTGGATAATTTCATTAAGAAACAACGTGAGGAATTAGCAGCAACGGGCTTACTTGATAGTAACCTAGGCTCGTCTGTTTCTATCGAAGAAGAGCCAGAATTTTCTCAAATCATTGAGGAGACACAACCTGTCAATGAAGACGCATCTGTAGCATCTCAAGGTCAAGAAGTTTCTGAAGGTTCAGAGGAACTGTCATCTGTCTCTAAAGAGAGTATTTTACTTGGAGAACAAGATGACACTCCAGTTTATAAAAATAAAAAACTGATTTTTGGTTCTTTGATTGGGTTGATTGTTGCTATCTTTGCTACAGCCTTTGGGTTGAATGCTTTGAACACAACGAAGCAAACAGCTTCATCTACTACTAGTTCTAGTTCTGTGTCAAAAACGTCAACGACAAGTTCATCTTCCTCAGATAAAGCAAACAATCAAGCTTTTGAAACACTCTACGATAGTTTTTACACTGACACTAATAAAACAGCTTTGAAGAATAGCCAGTTTTCACAGCTATCAGAACTTGAAACAGCTCTTAAAAAATTGAAAAATACCAATTATTATACGGCTGCTAAGAAAAAATACGATTCATTGAAAAATCAAATTACAGCAATCCAAACAGTAAATGGTCTTTTTGAGGCTGAGGCAATTGTTGATGGCTCTTACAACAGTTCAGTTCCTGTTAAGGTTGGAGCTAACTTTGATGGTCTACCAAGTTCAGTGTTAAATACTGGGAATGCATCAACGGATACCTTAATTCAGACGGCTATTACAGGTGGTAGAGGGTTGTTGACAAGTACAACGACACAGACACAGGTTGCAGAGACGACAGCTTCTACAAGTCAAGCAACGACACAAGCATCACCAACAACTGCTTCAACAAGTACAGACACAGGAACAGCAACTACCGGCCAAGCTTCGACAGTAACTTCATATGGTATTACTAATTATAATCCAGCAACGCTTGAACGTAGCCGTAGTCGTGTTCCTTATAACGATGCTTTAATTGCAGATAGTTCAAATCCTGCTTGGGCATTCGGAGAAGGTATTCTAGAAAAGATTGTAGCAACATCGCAAGCTAGAGGCTATATTTCTGGAAATAATTACATTTTAGAGCCCGTTAATATCATCAATGGCAATGGTTACTACAATATGTTTAAACCAGATGGGACTTATTTGTTCTCTATTAATGCTAAAACAGGTTACTATGTTGGTAATGCCTCAGGTCACTCAGACGCTTTGGATTATTAGTCAACATAAGAAAAACGAGTTTGAGAGCGTATCTCAAACTCGTTTTTAATTTAGACAAGGTGACGTTCAAAGGCATTGTCAGAGATGCCTTCAGAAAGAATCAGTTTAGCCCATTCCTTAGCAGAATGAAGACTGTGATCTTTGTAGTTACCACATGACTCAATCGTTGTTCCAGGGACATCTTCCCAAGTAATACCCTCAGCGATTTCTTCAAGACTTGATTTGATGACTTTGGCAATTTCTGTTGCATCTTGCTTGCCCCACATAATCATGTGGAAACCAGTTCGGCAACCAAATGGCGAGCAGTCAATCAATCCATCAATGCGTTGGCGGATTAGTTTTGCGAGGAGGTGTTCAATCGTGTGAAGACCTGCAGTGTCAATGGAATTCATGTTAGGTTGAATGAGGCGAATATCAAAATTTGTGATAATATCGCCGACAGGACCGACCTCTTCAGAAATAAGACGGACATAAGGGGCTTTAACGATAGTGTGATCAAGTTCAAAACTTTCAACAATAACATCTTTAGGCATAAGATTCTCCTTTAAATAATATTTGATTGAGAGGGAAAAGCAAAGTTTCCTCGAAAGTAGAGATAGAAAAAGTGCGACTTTTCTATCAGTTTAATCAAATTTCCTAATGATAGGGTTTGGTTTGATAATAATAAGACTTTGATTGGTCTATTTTCCAATACAATCAATCAGCTAATTCTCCTACTATGATAACATAAAATTTGTAAAAAAAGGTGCTGGATTTCCGATTGTGAAAAACTTTCATTTATGTTAGAATATAAGTTGATTTTCCATGTGAAAATTAATTTATAATTGAGGTGAAAACATGTTAAATGTTGTTTTATTACTTGTTTTCGCACTCATTGGTTTGATTGTTGGTTATGTAGCGATTTCAATTAAGTTGAAGTCTGCTAAGGAAGCTGCAGAACTAACGCTTTTGAATGCCGAACAAGATGCTGTAACAATTAAAGGAAAAGCAGAGGCAGATGCCCTTGCGATTGTTCAAACAGCAGAAAGAGAAAGCAGCGCTCATAAAAAAGAGCTGCTGATTGAGGCAAAAGAAGAAGCTAGACGATATCGCGAAGAGATCGAAAAAGAATTTAAATCTGAAAAACAAGAATTGAAGCAGATGGAGAGTCGTTTGACCGACCGTGCTTCATCGCTTGATCGTAAGGATGAAAATTTAAGTCATAAAGAAAAAGTGCTCGATTCCAGAGAGCAGAGTCTTTCAGATAAATCTAGACATATTGATGAGCGTGAAGAACAAGTTGCAAAATTAGAGGATGAAAAACGTGCGGAGCTAGAGCGTGTCGGTGCTATGACAATAGCTGAAGCGCGTGAGGTTATTTTAGCAGAGACTGAAAACAATCTGACTCATGAAATTGCGACGCGTATTAAGGATGCTGAGCGTGATATTAGAGATCGTTCAGACAAGATTGCTAAGGACTTGCTAGCACAAGCCATGCAACGTATGGCAGGAGACTATGTCACTGAGCAAACGATTACCAGCGTCCATCTACCAGATGACAGCATGAAAGGAAGAATTATTGGGCGTGAGGGGCGTAATATCCGAACACTTGAAAGTTTGACTGGGATTGATGTTATTATTGATGATACACCAGAAGTGGTTGTTTTATCTGGTTTTGACCCTATTCGACGTGAGATTGCGCGTATGACTTTGGAAACTTTGATTTCAGATGGTCGTATTCACCCAGCTCGTATTGAGGAGTTGGTTGAGAAAAATCGCCAAGAATTGGACAATCGTATCCGTGAGTATGGTGAGGCAGCGGCTTATGAGATTGGTGCACCAAATCTTCACCCAGACTTGATTAAGATTATGGGGCGTTTGCAGTTTAGAACATCTTATGGGCAAAATGTGCTACGCCATTCGGTTGAAGTTGGTAAACTAGCAGGGATTTTAGCAGGGGAACTTGGCGAAAATGTGGCTCTCGCTCGCCGTGCTGGTTTTCTCCACGATATGGGGAAAGCTATTGACCGTGAAGTTGAAGGTAGCCACGTTGAGATTGGAACAGAGTTTGCTCGTAAATACAAAGAGCATCCTGTTGTTGTCAATACCATTGCAAGTCACCACGGAGATGTGGAGCCTGAGTCTGTAATTGCTGTTCTTGTGGCAGCAGCAGATGCTTTAAGCTCAGCTCGTCCAGGCGCTCGTAACGAGTCAATGGAAAATTATATCAAGCGTCTTCGTGACCTTGAAGAAATTGCTTCTAGCTTTGATGGTGTGCAAAATTGCTTCGCTCTTCAAGCAGGTCGTGAGATTCGTATCATGGTACAACCAGATAAGGTTAGTGATGACAAGGTAACTATCCTTGCTCATAAAGTACGTGATAAGATTGAAGCTAATTTGGACTATCCAGGAAATATTAAAGTTACTGTTATTCGTGAAATGCGTGCAGTGGATTATGCTAAATAAGTTAAGAGGAGTTAGTTTTGGTAGCTAACTTCTTTTTTGAACACTAAGAAATCCTAAGAGGAGTCCTTGAAAAAACAGTCTTTTTTTGGTAAACTAGATGTTAGAAACTTTCTCGCAATTGAGAGCTAATCATTAAGGAGTGTGACATGTCTGAACGTGGTTTACTAATTGTCTTTTCAGGTCCTTCGGGAGTTGGTAAGGGAACAGTTAGACAGGAAATTTTTTCAACACCAGATCACAAGTTTGAGTATTCAGTATCGATGACGACAAGACCCCAACGCCCAGGTGAGGTTGATGGTGTCGATTATTTCTTCCGTACACGTGAAGAGTTTGAGGAGCTAATCAAAAATGGTCAGATGCTGGAGTACGCAGAGTATGTGGGAAACTACTATGGTACACCATTGACTTATGTTAATGAAACCCTTGATCAAGGAATTGATGTCTTCCTTGAAATCGAAGTTCAAGGGGCTCTTCAAGTGAAGAAAAAAGTACCAGATGGTGTCTTTATTTTCTTGACGCCGCCAGACCTTGATGAGTTAAAAGATCGTTTGGTAGGTCGTGGAACAGATAGTGAAGATGTGATTGCACAACGTATTGAGCGTGCCAAAGAAGAGATTCTCTTAATGCGAGAGTACGATTATGCTGTTGTCAATGACCATGTCCCACTTGCAGCAGAGCGTGTTAAACGTATCATTGAAGCGGAGCATTTCCGTGTAGACCGTGTGATTGGTCGTTATAATGATATGATCAAAGATATTTAAAAAAGACTAGAAAAGAGAACCAAGCTTATGATGTTAAAACCATCTATCGATAAATTGTTGGATAAAGTACCATCAAAATACTCACTTGTTATTCTTCAAGCTAAACGTGCCCATGAGCTAGAAGCAGGTGCTGAAGCGACTCAAGATTTTAAATCAGCTAAATCAACTCTTCGTGCCTTGGAAGAGATCGAATCAGGTAATGTTGTGATTCATCCAGATCCAGAAGCGAAACGTGAGAGCGTTCGTCGTAAGGTAGAAGAAGCTCGTTTGGCAAAAGAAGAGGAAGAGCGTAAAATCAAAGCTCAAATCGCTAAAGAAAAAGAAGAAGAAGGCGAAAAAATTTAAGCATTGCTGTCTTCAAAATAATTCAAAAGGTCTAAAGACTGCTTGGATTTACCATATAAGTTATACAAATAAAGATGCTGGGTACTTTTGTCCCAGCCTCTTTTCTACTTTTTTAGGAGGTCATTGAGTGAAACTTGCCAAAATTATCGTCGATATTCCCTTGATGCAGACGGATAAACCATTCACTTATGAAGTACCGTCTAAATGGGAGAACTTGATTCAAGTGGGGATGAGGGTACATGTTCCTTTTGGGAGGTCCAATCGTCTCTTGCAAGGATTTGTCGTAGGTTTATCAGATGATTTAGGCAATCTAGAGAATTTGAAACCAATCAGCGATTTGCTCGATTTTGAACCTGTTTTAAATTCAGAACAATTATTACTAGCTGATCAGATGAGGCACAGGGTTTTTTCTTATAAAATCTCCCTGTTAAAAGCCATGTTACCTAGTCTTCTTAACTCTAAGTATGACAAAGAGTTTAAACCGCTGCCTTCTTTGTCTGATGAAGAACGTCAGACTTATTTTACAAAAGATAAACCCTTGTTAGCTTCTGACTTAGATGATGAGATTGCGGTCAAAATGGCAGAGCTAGTAGCCAAACAAAAGGTTGAACAGATCTATGTTGCTAAGGATAAACAAACGATAAAGACTCAAAAATGCTATCGTGTCAATTTAGAAATCTTAGAAAGTTTGGAAATAGCAAAGCGTGCCAAGAAACGTTTAGAAATGAGTCTTTGGCTACAAGCTAACCCAGAGTCAGGTGCATTAAAAGACTTACAACATCAGTATAGTCGAGATGTTATTGCTTATTTTGAATCATCAGGGGCACTGGAGGTATTTGAAGTCGAGGTTAGTCGTTCGGATGCCTATTTTGATGAGGTTGGTGAATCTCCATTTTTAGAGCTAAATGATCAGCAGGAAGAGGTTGTCGCAACTATTGTCTCTGAGATTGGTCATGCTCAAAAGCCCTTTTTACTTGAAGGGGTAACTGGTTCTGGTAAGACAGAAGTTTATTTACATATCATTGAACAGGTTCTCAAAAAAGGGAAAACGGCTATTGTATTAGTTCCTGAGATTTCCTTAACCCCTCAGATGACCAATCGTTTCATTGCGCGTTTTGGAAAGCAAGTCGCTATTATGCATTCAGGTCTGTCTGATGGTGAAAAATTTGATGAGTGGAAAAAGATTAAACGTGGTGAAGCAAAGGTAGTTGTAGGTGCTCGCTCTGCTATTTTTGCCCCCTTGGAAAATATCGGTGCCATCATCATTGATGAAGAGCACGAGGCTAGTTATAAACAAGAGTCTAATCCCCGTTACCATGCGAGAGATGTTGCCTTATTACGAGCGGATTATCATCGTGCTGTTTTGGTGCTGGGGTCTGCGACACCGTCGATTGAGAGTCGTGCTAGGGCTAGTCGTGACGTGTATTACTTTTTACAATTGACAAAACGGGCAAATCCTAATGCTAAAATTCCTCAAGTGACACTTCTGGATTTTAGAGATTATCTGGGGCAGCAAGAGGCTAGTAATTTTACGCCTCCCTTACTTGATGCTATCGCTAACCGTCTTGAAAAGAAAGAACAAGTTGTTTTGATGCTCAATCGCCGTGGCTTTTCGAGTTTTGTGATGTGTCGTGATTGTGGCTTTGTTGATGGCTGTCCCAATTGTGATATCTCCCTAACCTTACATATGGATACGAGGTCAATGAACTGTCACTATTGTGGTTTCCAAAAGGACATTCCAAGAACCTGTCCCAACTGTCAGAGTCCCAGTATTCGATACTACGGTACAGGAACGCAGAAAGCCTTTGATGAGCTGTCAGATATTTTTCCACAAGCTCGTATCTTACGTATGGATGTGGATACAACGCGTAAAAAAGGTGCTCATCAGAAAATCTTAGATACCTTTGGCAATGGCGGAGCAGACATTCTATTAGGGACTCAGATGATTGCTAAGGGTCTGGACTTTCCAAATGTAACCTTGGTGGGTGTCCTTAATGCGGATACCTCTCTCAATTTGCCTGATTTTAGATCATCAGAGCGAACCTTTCAACTCTTGACCCAGGTGGCAGGACGAGCTGGCAGAGCAGACAAGCCAGGTCAGGTTTATATTCAAACTTACAATCCAGAACATTATGCTATTCAGTTAGCGAAATCCCAAGATTACGAAGCCTTTTATAACTATGAGATGTCCATTCGCAGGCAATTGGGCTACCCACCTTATTATTTTACAGTTGGTCTAACTCTTTCGCATTCCTCAGAGGAGGTAGCTATCAAAAAAGCTTATGAGGTTATGGGGCAATTGAGACAAGGTTTATCGGAACAGGTTAAGCTTCTTGGGCCTACACCAAAGCCGATTGCTAGAACGCATAATCTCTACCATTACCAAATTTTAGTCAAGTATCGCTTTGAAGATCATCTTGAGGAGACTTTGAATGCTATTTTAGACTGGACACAAGAAACCGAAAATAAAGCTGTTCGGCTAACCATCGACCACGAGCCGCAGAATATGATGTAAGGAGAAGAACCTGTTATTGTTATTGCTATTTGGCGTGTTTAAAGTATGTCAAAAAGCCTATCGCTTTGAACCCTTATCGCGTTTTGAGTTTTGTACTCTTCCTATCTGCGCTACTATCATATTTTTGATTAGTATGGATTGGACGATAGCATCCCTTTTGAAAGACTTATTATTTTCTGTTATAGCTTATGGTATTACTCTCTTTCAACTAGTCAGCCTAGAAGTTAGAGACGATAGAGAGACGATTTTAGTAAAAAAAGGGAGCACTTTTCTCATTGGATGGGGAATGAGTTTATTTTTAGGATTTGTACTGGAATATCTTGTTTCGGGTGAGTTATCTAGCTACCATATTTTAGAAAGTCTTGGAAAAGACGTGTTCAAAAAATTGACAGTTTTTGGTGTGTTCACAGCTGTGATGGCCTATAGTTATGCAAGTCATCTTCAGAGGCGGTATCCTAGACTACAGTCAGTCCTCAAGAAGAGACAATAAGCGACAAGACCAGATAGAATTGTTATAATGAAGGTGGATTGACATTGCTTGATAGATTGTTTAGTACTCTTAAAGTTGGTATTAAAAGCAATATCGTAGATGTCTAAGATAATTGTCGTTTTTCGAAGGTTTGATAAAAAAGTAACATATAGAAAGTTGGTTACAATGAAAATGAAAACAAAACTAATTTTTATGGGGACGCCTGATTTTTCAGCGACTGTTCTCAAAGGGCTATTAGCTGATGAGTCCTATGATATTTTAGCAGTTGTCACTCAACCAGATAGAGCGGTTGGTCGTAAAAAAGAGATTAAGATGACATCTGTTAAAGAGGTGGCTGTTGCTCATGATATAGCTGTTTACCAACCCGAAAAATTATCTGGTTCAGAAGAATTAGAAATCATTATGAGTTTAGGTGCAGACGGTATTGTGACAGCAGCTTTTGGGCAATTTTTACCAACTAAATTACTTGATTCAGTTGATTTTGCCGTTAATGTCCATGCGTCTTTATTACCAAAATACCGTGGTGGTGCTCCAATTCATTATGCTATTATTAATGGTGAAAAAGAGGCAGGGGTGACTATCATGGAGATGGTCAAAGAGATGGATGCCGGTGATATGGTTGCTAAGGCTTCAACAGCCATTCTGGATGAAGATAATGTTGGTAGCTTATTTGAAAAGTTAGCTGTTATCGGACGTGATCTCCTGTTAGAGACTCTTCCGGGCTATATTTCTGGTGAGATAAAACCAGAACCTCAAAATCATGAGGAAGCTACTTTTTCACCGAATATTTCGCCAGAGGAAGAACGTCTGGACTGGAACAAATCAGCTAGAGAGGTCTTTAACCACATTCGTGGCATGTACCCTTGGCCTGTTGCTCACACCCTTTTAGATGGCAATCGCTTCAAAATTTATGAAGCAGAGTTGACAGATGGCGAAGGAACTCCAGGGCAGATTATTGAGAAAACGAAGAAATCCTTGGTTGTTGCAACAGGCAGTGGTGCGATTGCTCTTAAGACCGTTCAACCAGCAGGCAAGCCTCGCATGGCAGTAACAGATTTCTTAAATGGTGTAGGACGCCAACTAGAAGTAGGTGATTCTTTTGGCCAATGATTGGAAAACAACTGCTCGCGGGCAGGCATTGCTTGTTTTAGAAGAGGTGTTTCGTCAAGGAGCTTACTCAAATATTGCCCTAAATAAACAATTAAAGGTAAGTCATTTATCCGAAAAAGATAAGGGTCTAGTAACTGAAATTGTTTACGGTACTGTAGCACGTAAGTTGACCTTAGAATGGCAACTTTCTCATGTGATTGAGGACCGTGATAAACTAGAGACTTGGGTTTATGATTTATTGATGCTTAGCCTTTACCAGTTGGCTTACTTAGATAAGATTCCAGCACATGCTGTTGTCAATGATGCGGTATCAATTGCTAAGAACAGAGGCAATAAAAAGGGTGCAGAAAAGTTGGTTAATGCAGTGCTTCGCCGCTTAGCTAGCAGTGACTTACCTGATCCAGAAACCATTAAAAGAGTTAATAAACGCTATTCGATTCTCTACTCACTACCTGTTTGGTTGGTCAAAAAACTAATCGAGCAGTACGGACAAGAACGTGCAGTTGCTATTTTTGAAAGTCTTCACAAACGCAATAAAGCTAGTTTCCGTGTAACTGATTCGAGCCGTTTGGAAGAAATGGCTGTCGTCCTAGAGGCAGATAAGTCATTACTTTCTCCAGTTGGTTTGACCAAAACTTCTGGTCATCTTGCTGGTACAGATTATTTCAAAGAGGGACTCTTGACCATTCAAGATGAAACGAGCCAGTTGGTTGCACCGACACTTGATATTCAAGGTGATGAAGCTATTCTAGATGCTTGTGCTGCTCCTGGAGGAAAGTCTGTCCACATGGCATCCTATTTGAGCACTGGACAAGTAACAGCACTTGATCTTTATGATCACAAGTTAGAACTTATTAAGGAAAATGCTGATAGGATAGGAGTAGCAGATAAGCTAGTCACTAAAAAGTTAGATGCTAGTAAGGTCCATGAGACATTTCCGAAAGACTCATTTGATAAAATCTTAGTAGATGCTCCTTGCTCTGGTATTGGATTGATTCGACGAAAACCTGATATCAAGTATCACAAGGATTTGCAGGATTTTGAAAGCCTTCAAACTATCCAACTGGAGATTATGTCTAGTGTTTGTCAAACCTTGCGTAAAGGTGGTATAATAACATACAGCACTTGTACTATTGTTGAGGAAGAAAATCAACAAGTCATTCAAAAATTCTTGGAAACTCATCCAGATTTTGAGCAAGTTATGTTAAGACACGAGAGAGAAGATATTATGGTGGATGGCTGTCTAGCCATTACTCCAGAACAATATCTGACAGATGGCTTCTTCATTGCACAAGTAAGAAAAAAAGCCTAGTGTATTAGTAGGAGGAGAACTGACCTTGTCAGAAAACACTAAAACTATGGAAATTTCGCTTTTAACAGATATTGGACAAAAAAGATCTAATAACCAAGATTTTGTTAATAAATATGATAATAAGATGGGAGTTCCTCTCGTCGTTTTAGCCGACGGTATGGGAGGCCATCGTGCTGGTAACATTGCTAGTGAGATGGCAGTAACAAACCTAGGGAGAGAGTGGGTTAACACTGAGTTTACTCATCTCAGTCAAATTCGAGATTGGTTGATTGTACACATTGAGCAAGAAAACCAAAAAATCTATGATTTGGGTCAAACAGATGATTATAAAGGTATGGGGACAACTGTTGAGGCAGTGGCTGTTGTAGCTAACAATATCATCTTTGCCCATGTCGGTGATTCTCGTGTAGGTTTTGTGCATGAGGGACACTATACTCAATTAACTAGCGATCATTCGTTGGTAAACGAGCTGGTTAAGGCAGGTCAACTGACTGAAGAAGAAGCAGCCGTTCATCCGCAAAAAAATATTATTACTCAATCTATTGGTCAAGCGACCCCTGTAGAGATTGATTTAGGTGTTCAACCCTTAGAGGCAGGGGATACCGTTCTTATCAACAGTGATGGTTTGACAAATATGGTTTCAAGAGAAGAAATTGAAGCTATTATTACAGATTCTGCTTTAAGTTTAGCAGAACAAGCAAAAGTCCTTGTAGATACTGCCAATAACGCAGGTGGACTTGATAACATAACTGTTGCCCTAGTTAAATTCGACCAGGAGGACAATTAATGATCCAAGTTGGCAAATTATTTGCTGGCCGTTATCGTATCCTGAAGTCAATCGGACGTGGAGGGATGGCAGACGTTTATTTAGCAAATGATTTGATTCTTGATAATGAAGAAGTTGCCATTAAGGTGCTTCGTACTAATTATCAGACCGACCAGGTTGCTGTGGCTCGTTTCCAGCGTGAAGCGAGAGCTATGGCAGAACTTAATCATCCAAATATTGTCGCTATCAGAGATATCGGAGAAGAGGATGGTCAACAATTCCTCGTAATGGAATATGTCAATGGTTCAGATTTGAAGAAATACATTCAGGACCGTGCTCCTCTATCAAATGCGGAATCAATCCGTATCATGAGCGAGGTTTTGTCAGCGATGACCCTAGCTCATCAAAAAGGGATTATCCACCGAGATCTAAAACCACAAAATGTTTTATTGACGCAGGATGGTAGAGCAAAGGTGACCGATTTTGGGATCGCTGTTGCCTTTGCTGAAACCAGCCTAACCCAAACGAATTCAATGTTAGGTAGTGTACACTACCTTTCGCCAGAGCAAGCGCGTGGTTCCAAAGCAACTGTTCAAAGTGATATTTATGCGATGGGGATTATGCTTTTTGAAATGTTGACTGGTCACATTCCCTACGACGGGGATAGTGCGGTAACAATTGCGTTACAACATTTTCAAAAGCCTTTACCATCAATCACTATTGAGAACCGTAATGTGCCACAAGCCTTGGAAAATGTCGTGATCAGAGCGACAGCTAAGAAATTAACAGATCGCTATGTGACAACAAGCGAGATGAGTCGTGATTTGTTGACATCTCTACAACCTAATCGTAGTCATGAGAATAAGTTGACCTTTACCGACACAACGGATGTCAGACCGTTACCTAAAGTAGAACAAAACACAGCAAGTGTTACGACTGAACAACTTCTTAATACACAGCAGTCATCCAAGAAAAAAGCTGAACCTCTGGTAGCAGATAAGTTGGAAAAAGAAGTTAGCCAAAAGGTTAAAAAACCAAAGAAAAAACGAGGTCTCCTAACGATTCTATTTAGAATGTTACTGACTCTATTTGTCCTAGCTTTAGCTGGAGTTGCATTTTTGATGATGACATCAAAAGCAACAGTAACTGTTCCTGATGTTACAGGGATGACTTTGGAAACGGCGCAATCTACTATAGAGAAATCAGGATTGGCTGTTGGAGATGTTCAAAAAATAACCGACACAACTGTCGAAACTGGACATGTTGTTAAAACAAATCCAGCTGCAAACACCTCTAAAAAAGAAGGTTCTAAAATCACAATCTATGTGTCTGAAACCGCTAGTAGCTTTACTTTAGATGATTATACTGGTCAGCAGTACAGTGATGCTTTGAGTGATTTGAAGTCTAAGGGAATTTCATCGAGTCGTATCGTCAAAGAAGAAGTTTCTACAGATGATTATCAAAATGGAGAGATTATTAGTCAAGATCCTGCTTCAGGAGACTTTAGCATTTCAGGTAGTGATAAGATTACTTTCCAGGTGGCTGTAAACACAAGTGTTACTATGCCGGATGTAACAGGGATCACTTATTCAGAGGCTAAAAATAAACTATTAGCTTTGGGGATTAGTTCTTCTCAAATCTTGACAGACTCATCTAGCCCTTCATCTACTGCTACAGTTTATGCCCAATACCCTTATTATGGTGAATCGGTAAGCATTAGCGGCGGGGATAAAGTAACCCTTTATCTACAAGATTCTTCTAACACATCAGTACAGACTTATTCATCTAGTCATTCGACAAGTACATCATCAAGTAGTACGAGTGAAACGGATGATAGTTCGACAGATTCAAGCGAGTCAGATAGTTCTTCAAGCTCTACCACGAGCGAATTTGATACAGATAATTCATCTCATCAATAATTAAAAGGCTGGACATTGTCCGGCCTTTTAGCTATTTTTAGTCATATGGAGGAAGTGAACTTTTAGTTTAGTAACTCTTACTTCTGGTGTTAATTTAGGACTTTGGTTGGATGAATTTGTTCTTTATTTTTGCTAGAATAGGAGTAGTTTGAGAGAGAAGGGAAAGGTATGAAGAAATTTCAATTATTTATTGTCGTTGAAGTGGTTTTATTTGCCTTGGCGATGATGAGTTTGCTCGCTACAGACATTCCTCGTTTTTTTATGATTCTAGTTTTAACACTTTTAGTGTTAAAATATTATAATTCAGGCAATCGAATGGATTTCTTGTTGACGGTTAGCTTGTTGATTTTCTTTTTAATGATGATGACCAATATCTATATCATCATTGGTATCATATTTGGTGTGATTTATATGTTAATCAACCATTTTGCTCAAGTTAAGAAGAAGAACCGTCAAGCCATTATTCGTTTTTCAGACCAACAGATTGCCTTTCAACCTAGTCGTAACAGATGGATTGGTAACGACAATCATCAAGGAGATACCTATCATTTTGATGACATCAATATCATTCGTCTCAGTGGTCGCGATCAGATCAATTTAGATAATGTCATTGTCCGAGGTGCTGATAATGTGATCATTATTCAAAAAGTTTATGGACCAACGGCTATTTTGGTGCCTATTGATGTTGCTGTTCAGCTCCATGTAAGTTCGATTTATGGCAGTTTAGTTTTTTTTGACGATGGTGCCTATGATTTGCGTAACGAAGCTGTTAAACTAGCGACAGCGGACTATGGTAACAGTACCAAACGGGTGAAAGTGATTATTAACGTGCTAGCTGGTGATACAGAGGTGAAACGCATATGAAAAAACAACAGATTGTCCTACTTTTTTTCTATGCTTTTGTGACTGTTATTACCATTGTATTCATTATTTTTGATAGCTTTGATTTGTCCTTAAAGACAATTTTGAGTCGTGTCGACTTACTGAATCAATTTATTTTTTCGATATTATTATTGACCTTTTCCTTAACTATTATGCTCGTCTTTGTAGCTATGTTGAGTGATTACAATTCAAAGAGGATTATCCATAGTAATATCAAACGAATCCTTAGCAATCGTGGTTTGATTAAGGATAATAGTGAGATTGGTTATAGCTTACAGTTACTCTCTTTGAAGATGAACGAGTTGACTCGACGTTTGCAAGAAACAGAGAATGCTCCTTTGATGAATAGTGAAGAAATTGTAATGAATGAACGCAAACGTATTGCGCGAGATTTACATGATACGGTTAGTCAAGAACTTTTTGCTGCTTCAATGCTTGTCTCAGGAACATACCTTAGCTTGGAACAACTGAGTCAAGAGCAACTCAAAACGCAGCTACAGGCTACAGAAGAAATGATTAATGGAGCTCAAAAAGACCTTCGTATCTTGTTGCTCCATCTCAGACCAACAGAGTTGGAGGGACGAACCTTATCAGAAGGGTTCCGGATTTTGATTCAAGAATTATCTGATAAGAGTAATATTCAGGTGACCTTTAAAGAAAATGTTTCAAGTTTACCTAAAACGATTGAGGAAAATTTATTTCGTATTGCTCAGGAGTTTATCAGTAATACCTTAAAACACTCTAAGGCAAAACACTTGGAAATTTACCTTAATCAATCAGATAATGAGGTTCAACTCAAGATGACAGATGATGGTGTCGGCTTTGACATCAATCAAGAAAGAAGTCTTAGCTATGGTTTGACAAATATCGAAGATAGGGTTAATGATTTGGCAGGGCGTATCAAATTATTGAGTAGCCCTAATCAGGGAGTGAGTATGGATATTCGAGTACCGCTTATGAAAGGAGAAAACAGTGACGAAAACGACAGTGATTCTAATTGATGACCATGAGATGGTTCGACTGGGTTTAAAGAGTTTTTTGAATTTACAAGAGGATATTGAGGTTATTGGTGAGGCTTCTAATGGTAAGGATGGGGTCAAACTTACCTTAGAACTTAGACCGGATGTCGTAGTGATGGACTTGGTTATGCCAGAGATGGACGGCGTTGAAGCGACTTTAGCTCTCTTAAAAAAATGGAAAAAAGCAAGAATCCTAGTTTTGACATCATATCTTGATAATGAAAAAATCTACCCAGTCATAGAAGCAGGGGCTAAGGGTTATATGCTTAAAACATCTAGTGCTGCTGAAATTTTGAATGCTATTCGTAAAGTGGCAAGAGGAGATCAAGCCATAGAGACAGAGGTAGACAAAAAGATGAAAGACCATGATGAAAAACCTGATTTACACCATGACTTGACAGCGCGTGAACGAGATATCCTAAGATTATTAGCTAAGGGATACGATAACCAAACCATTGCTGATGAACTGTTTATTTCTCTTAAGACTGTCAAGACTCATGTATCCAATATTTTATCGAAATTACAGGTCGATGATCGGACTCAAGCAGTTGTTTATGCTTTTAGACACCATTTAGTACCACAAGATGATCAATAAAGTGGTATAATAAAGAGAACGTTATCATATTTTGAAGAGGTATAGGATGGACGCAAAAACCAAATACAAGGCAAAAAAGATCAAAATTGTCTTTTTTGACATTGATGATACTCTTAGAGCTAAAGCAACAGACTATATGCCAGATTCTGTTAAGTTAGCCTTTGCAGATTTAAAAGCAAAGGGAATATTGACAGGAATTGCCTCAGGGCGCGGTCTATATGGTGTTGTTCCTGAAATACGAGATCTTAATCCTGATTATTTTGTCACAATTAATGGTGCTTATGTCATTGATAAAAAAGGAGATGAGATTTTCAACGAACCCTTAGATCCAGAAGTGGCAAAGTCTTATGTAGCTTGGGCTAAGGAACAAGGAATCGCTTACGGGTTTGCAGGAAAGGATAAGCCAGTCGTTTCTGAGAGAAGTCAGCTGATTGATGACGCTGTGGTACCTGTATATGGCGTATGTGAAGTCGATCCAGATTTTCACTTAAGTCATGATGTCTATCATATGTGGACCTTTGCTGAAAACAATGCAGAGCTGGTTTTACCAGAAAGTCTTTCTGATCAGATTCGTTTAGTACCTTGGCACGAGCATTCATCAGATGTGGTCAAAACTGGTATTTCAAAAGCTTCTGGAGTAGAGGCGGTATTGAAGAGAGAAAATCTTAAACCGATTAATGCCATGATGTTTGGTGATGGTCCTAATGATATGGAAATTTTTGACTATGTTGGTCTTAAAATTGCCATGGGCAATGCTGTCCCAGAAATCAAAGCAAAATCAGATTACGTTACAGATACAGTAGAAGGAGATGGCATTTTTAATGCCTTGGAGAAACTAGGAATGGTAGAAAAACAATTAAATTTCCCACAACTTAACTTAGCTGAGACAGAAGGTCCAGTCGCAACGATTAAAACAAATCACGGTGATTTGGTGATTAAACTTTTTCCAGACCATGCTCCACTAACTGTTAAAAACTTTGTGGATTTAGCAGAGAGTGGGTATTATGATGGCGTTATTTTCCACCGTATTATCAAGGATTTCATGATTCAAGGTGGTGACCCAACTGGTACAGGTATGGGTGGCGAGTCGAGTTTTGGAGGAAGTTTCCAAGATGAATTTTCAGATGAGCTTTACAACCTTCGTGGAGCACTTTCGATGGCTAATGCAGGACCTAACACAAATGGAAGCCAGTTCTTTATTGTCCAAAATGCGAATATGCCATATAGTGCTAAAGAATTGACTCGTGGTGGTTGGCCAGAAGAAATTGCTAAAAGTTATGCTGAAAATGGAGGAACACCACACCTAGACCGTCGTCATACAGTATTTGGACAACTTGTAGATGACGCATCATATAAGGTTTTGGATGCTATTGCAGCTGTTGAAACAGGAGCTCAAGATAAACCAGTCGAAGATGTTATTATCGAAACAGTTGAGGTTTCTGATTAATGAACATTGGTGACAAGATAAAAGGGACTATTACAGGTATCAAGCCTTACGGTGCCTTTGTTCACTTGGAAAATGATACGACAGGATTAATTCATATCTCAGAGATTAAGACAGGCTATATTGATAACATTTACAATAGTTTATCAGTTGGGCAAGATGTCTTGGTACAGGTTGTAGATTTTGATGAGTTCACCAAAAAGGCCAGTTTATCATTGAGAACTTTAGAGGAAGAAAAGCATCAGTTTCCTCATCGACATCGTTTTTCAAATAACCGTTATAAGATTGGCTTTCAACCTTTAGCGGATCATTTACCAATCTGGATTGAAGAGAGTCTTGATTATCTAAAAAAATAAACAAAAACATACTAAGATTAGTAGTGAGGAAATCTCTGACGGGAGAGAGTACTCACTACTTTTTCTTTGTGTTAAAGTAGAGGTGTCCTGTTAA
>NZ_JAFBEI010000035.1 GCF_016908655.1 Streptococcus saliviloxodontae | reverse complement strand
TTCTCATCGCTTTAAACATGCAAAAAGAGAGAACCAATCTGATTCTCTCTCGCTGCTGATTATAAGTCAACCCACTACAGTTGACGAAGAGCCCATTATATAAGAACGACTAAAACAGATTATAAAAAAGCTCAGAAGAAAACACTAAAGGAGTTCTTTCTGAGCTTTTTATATGGTTCTGTAAATCTTGCTGATCCTATCTAGTTACTTGATTTAGATGAGCTGCTGGTTGTGGTTTCTGTTTGGTGAAGCTGCATATAGCTTGGTGCATTAAAGATGCTGACGGTAGAATTATTACCATTTTGACTATATAGGCTAGTTGACTTGCTACCAAGTTTCTTCTCGACAGCTTTTTCTTGTTCAAATTGTTTCGAGTAGGATATGTTTGAGGTATCAACGGTTTTCAGACCATTATCAGTGTCAAATCGAAGCAGGTCTCCTGTTTGGATGGAGTCGCTAATAGATAGTTGAGTAGCCACTGCTTGTTTGATCGTATTTGTTGCATCTTTAGTTGCTTGATCAGGGTTGGTTATTTCTTGGCCTGTCTGAGTGTAGTAGAGGTGGCCTTTATAACTTGTATATTCTGGCGTAATGTAATAGCCAGAAGTTCTGAGAGCAACTGTTTGTTTATTATCCTTTGATAATAAGTCTTGTCCAACCTGAGAATACTTGCTTGTATCAATACCTAGAATATGAAGGAGTGTTGGAAGTGCATCGACTTCCCCACCATAGGTCGTTTGGATGCCTCCATCAGTATAACCTGGAATGTGAATCATGAACGGAACGCGTTGTAGCATAGCGTTGTTATATTCTGTCCAAGTTTGAGAATCTTTTCCTAGGAGAGGTGCCAAGCTTGTGTTACGTGAATCAGAGATACCGTAGTGATCTCCGTAAAGAACGATGATTGACTTATCGTATAGGCCAGTTTCTTTCAGGTAATCAAAGAACGATTTCAAAGCAGCATCTAAGTAGTTTGCTGTTTGGAAGTAGCCATTAATCGTTTCATCGTCTGTCTGGGCGAGTGGGAATCCTTGTTCGCTACTTTCGTTGCTTAAGCTGCTATAAGGATAGTGGTTAGATACTGTAATAAATTTAGCATAGAAGGGTTGTTGCATCCGTTCCAAGTATTGGATAGAATCTTTGAAGAAATATTTATCATTGAGTCCATACTGGAAGGAATTGGTTTTATCTTGTTTTTGGAAATAATTGGCATCAAAGAAGTAATTATATCCCCATTGTTTGTAGGTGTTATTGCGATTCCAGAAGGAACCTACGTTACCGTGGAATACGGCACTGGTGTAGCCTCCTGTTTGAGAAAGAATGGATGGTGTTGCGAATGCGGTGTTATCGCCACCATAGTTAACCATGTAAGAGCCACTATTGAGACCAAATAGAGAGGTTTCCATCATTGTTTCTGCATCAGAAGTTTTTCCTGCCTTCACTTGGTTGAAGAAGTTTGAGAAAGCAAGTGTTGAATTAGAATTGTAAAGTGAGTTTAAGAAAGGAGTCACTTCATAGGACTGATTATTAACGGTTAGTTTGTAATTAATTAAAAATTGTTGGAAACTCTCCAAGTGGATAACAATAACATTTTTACCTTTTGCAATACCGTAGTAGCGATCGTTTGGCTTAGCATAGTGACTTGAAATATATTCTTTTGCTTTTGTTAGGTCGTCTGCAGATGCTGAGCTTCTTTCTTTTTGTGCCTGGTAAGTTTGATTGGCGCTATAAGCTGTAAAGGCAGGTAACCCGATTGAACGTACGATGTAATAGTTAGAGAAGCCACGCGTCAATAGTTCAGGTCGATCGATTTCTGCCATAAAGAGATTGGCTGAGAACAGCATACCTGACAAAGCAGTGATGGCAAAGCTAGCTCTTTTATTAAAGGGTCTCTTATCTGTTTTTAAACGCTTGGTGAAGAACAAGAATCCTAAAACGAAGAAATCAATAATAAATAAAATATCCCAAACCCTTAAGAGGTTTAGGGCAGAATCACCGAGACCGGCTGAAGTTTTAGAACTAGCTAACATGGCACTAATCGTAATGAAATCTGAGAATTCACGGTAGTAAATAGCATTAGCGATTAGAAGAATATTAATGATAGTGTATAGAACCCAAGTGGTCGTATAAAAAACTTTGGTATTTTTAATGTAGAGGGCTAGTCCGATAAAGAGTAACCCGAGCGGTAATGGATTGATAATAGACAAGAGGAGTTGATAAGATGTTTGTATGTCTAACCCGAAATCAACATTGTAAGCCCAGAGTGATTTTAGCCAATAGCAAATGAGTAGGGCAAAAACGAATCCGAGTCGAGTGCTTAGGACTCTACCTAAAGCGGTACTTATTTTTTTCATGAGTGCTGTTTTCCTCGAATAAATTTCCTAAATAACATTTCACTCTTAATTATACCATAATTTCAATAGCACTTCTGCTAAAAAAATTGATGCTTACTATCGTATTGTTAGAATTTTTGGTATAATGTTACTATGAAAAAACTATACATAGAAGCGATTGCTGAAAAGAAGATTAAAAGAGGTATTCAGCTCCTAGACGGAAAGGATTTTTCGGGATTAGAATTAGATGACTGTTTGGTGACACTTTATAGTCAAAAATCTAGTCGATTTTTAGGAACTGCCTATTTATCTAAACAGAATAAGGGGGTAGGGTGGCTTATTTCACGTCAAGAGGTATCTTTGAATGAGACATTTTTTGAGAGGTTATTTTCAAATGCCAAGCAAAAACGTCAGGTATTTCAAGAGTCTGACTTGACAACAGCCTATCGTCTTTTCAACCAAGACGGGGATCAGTTTGGTGGTTTTACGGTTGATTTATACAATGAATACGCTCTTTTTTCATGGTACAATACCTATGTCTATGAGATGAAAGAGACGATCGTTTCGGCTTTTCAAAGGGTCTACCCAGAAGTGGTTGGGGCTTATGAGAAAATTCGTTTTAAAGGACTTGATTTTGAGTCAGCCTTTTTATATGGTCAAGAAGCACCAGAGACATTTATTATTCGTGAAAATGGTGTGAATTACCAAGTCTTTCTAAATGATGGTCTGATGACAGGTATTTTTCTAGACCAGCATGAGGTCAGAGATTCTTTGGTGAATGGTTTGGCTTTGGGGAAATCAGTTTTAAATATGTTTTCTTATACAGCAGCTTTTTCGGTAGCGGCAGCTATGGGAGGAGCAAGTGAGACAACATCAGTTGATTTGGCTAAACGCTCAAAAGAATTGTCTGAGGCTCATTTTATTGCAAATGGCTTTGATTTAGACAATCATCGTTTCGTTGTTATGGATGTTTTTGACTATTACCGATATGCCAAACGTCATGGTTTGACTTATGATGTGATTGTCATTGATCCACCTAGTTTTGCTAGAAATAAAAAACAGACTTTCTCTGTGGCGAAAGATTATCATAAATTGATCGCACAAGCCTTGGATATTCTTAATCCAGGGGGGACGATTATTGCTTCTACAAATGCTTCAAACCTCAGCGTTAAGCAATTTGAAAAACAATTAGAGAAGGGATTTGGTCAAGTGAAGCATAGCTACAGTGACTTAAAGCAACTTCCAAGTGATTTTACAGTAAATAAAAAAGATGAAAGTAGTAATTACCTCAAGGTATTTACAATTAAGGTTAACAGATGAAGATTGTAGTTCCAATTATGCCAAAGAGTCTCGAGGAGGCAAATCAGTTAGATCCTGCTAAGTTTGAACATGCTGATCTTATTGAGTGGCGAGCTGATTTTTTGGCTAAAGATGATATTTTGACAGTGGCGCCAGCTATTTTTGAAAAGTTTGCTGGGTTGGAAATCATCTTTACGATTCGTACAGACAAGGAAGGTGGACGTATATCTCTGACAGATGAGGAATACGTTACCTTGATTAAGGACGTTGATAGCCTTTATCATCCAGATTTTATTGATTTTGAATATTTTTCATACCAGTCCGTTTTTGATAAAATGCTAGAATTTCCAAATTTAGTTCTTTCTTATCATAATTTCGAAGAAACACCTGAGAATTTGATGGAAGTCTTTTCTGAGCTGACAGCTCTAGCACCTCGTGTGGTTAAAATTGCAGTCATGCCAGAAAATGAGCAGGATGTCTTGGATGTGATGAATTATACTCGCGGTTTCAAAACGCTTAATCCAGAACAAGCTTATGCAACCATGTCAATGGGTAGTCTTGGGAAATTATCGCGTTTAGCAGGCAATATCACAGGTTCTTGTTGGACTTTCGCTAGCTTTGAACAAGCTAGTGCGCCAGGTCAAATTTCACTAGCAGAGATGAAACGTTTCAAGGAGGTACTTGATGCAGATTGATGGACACACACGTTTAGCAGCAGTGGTGGCAACACCTATTAAACATTCTATTTCACCCTTTATCCATAACTATGCTTTTGACAAAACAGGTGTCAACGGTGTTTATGTAGCTTGGGATATTCCAGAAGAAGATGTTCAAGTAACGCTTGAAAATGTCAAACGTTACGACATGTTTGGGGTCAATATCTCTATGCCCTACAAGCAGACAGTCATTCCATACATGGATGAGTTGACAGATTCAGCTCATTTGATTGGGGCGGTCAATACGGTCATCAATCGTGATGGAAAGTTGATTGGTCATAATACGGATGGTATTGGATTTTTCCGTAGTTTAGCAACTTTTGCTGATTTTGAGGTTAAAGATAAGGTGATGACGATTCTTGGTGGTGGCGGAGCAGCCACAGCCTTGATTGCTCAAGCAGCGCTTAATGGCGCTAAAAAAATCAATATCTTTAATCAGACTGAGTTTTTAGAAGCGACACGTGACAAAGCAGCGGAGCTTTCTTCAAAAACAGGAGTGTCTCTAGACGTTTTCCCTGTCGAAGATTTGGCGCTCATTCAAGAAAAAGTATTAGCATCAGATCTTTTTGTTAATGCGACTAGTGTGGGAATGGATGGGAAGTCTATGATTATCAATGAGGACTTTGAGTTTCCAACAGGCTTGACAGTAGCAGATGTTATCTATCAACCTTTCGAGACCCCCTTCTTGAAATTAGCTCGCAGTAAAGGTTTGACAGCCCTTAACGGTCTTGGTATGCTGCTTTTCCAAGCAGCAGAGGCGTTTGAAATCTGGACTGGAAAAGAAATGCCAACGGAAGAAATCTGGCAAGCACTCGCAGAAAAATACGATACAAAGTAAGGAGTAACCTTATGAAATTGAATGTAAATCTACCGCATCATCCTTATGATATCATCATTGAAAAAGGGTGTCTTTCTAAGGCTGGACAGTGGGTCAAGAGCTTGTGGCAACCACAAAAAATCACTATCATCACTGATAATCATGTCGGCTCTCTCTATGCAGAGAAGGTCAAGTTGGCTATTCAGGATGCTGGTTTTGAAGTGATTGTCTTTGACTTTTTAGAAGGTGAAGCAAGCAAAAATTTGACGACAGTCAATAAAGCCTATGACTTTATGATAAAAAATGGCATGACACGCAGTGATGGTGTTATCGCTCTTGGTGGTGGCGTTGTTGGTGATTTGGCAGGTTTTGTCGCATCAACTTATATGCGTGGGATTCACTTTTTGCAAATTCCAACATCATTGACAGCTCAGGTAGATTCATCAATTGGTGGTAAGACTGGGGTTAATACACCACTTGCCAAAAATATCGTGGGAACATTTGCCCAGCCTGATGGTGTCTTGATTGACCCAGAGGTGCTTGAAACACTTGGTCAACGTGAGTTGATTGAGGGGATGGGAGAGGTTGTTAAGTACGGTTTGATTGATGATATTGAACTCTGGCAGCTTCTGGGTCAGATGGAAGGTAGTCCACAGGCTATTCTTGAGCATGCAGAAGAGATTATCTATCGTTCTTGTGATGTCAAACGTAAGGTTGTTGTCGCAGACGAAAAAGAAGGTGGCGTTCGTATGTATCTTAATTTTGGGCATACGATTGGTCATGCTATTGAGGCGACTGCAGGTTATGGCAAGGTTATGCACGGTGAAGCTGTGGCAATTGGAATGGTTCAGATTTCTCGTGTAGCAGAGCAAAAAGGTCTCATGCCTAAAGGCATCACTGAGCAAATCATTGCTATGTGTGATAAATTTGGTCTGCCTGTTGATCATGAGCCTTGGAAGGTTGATGAGCTCTACACAGCTCTTACCCATGATAAAAAGGCGCGTGGCAATAGTATCAAGACGGTCATTGTTCCTGAGATTGGTAGTGCTGCCATCAATCAGATTCCATTAGAAGAAATGAAAGAGTATTTGGTGAAGTAAATGAGATATTTAACAGCAGGTGAGTCACACGGCCCACGTTTAACAGCGATTATCGAAGGGGTACCAGCGGGGCTACCTCTAACAGCAGAAGATATCAATAAAGACCTTAAACGTCGTCAAGGTGGTTATGGTCGTGGTGGTCGAATGAAAATTGAATCAGACCAAGTTGAAATCACAGCAGGTGTTCGTCACGGTAAGACAACAGGAGCTCCTATTACGCTTAATGTTACCAATAAAGATCACCAAAAATGGTTGGAAATTATGGCGGTTGAGGATATCGAAGATCGCTTGAAAACAAAACGTAAAATCACGCATCCACGTCCAGGTCACGCAGACTTGGTTGGTGGGATGAAATACCGTTTTGACGATCTGCGCAACTCTTTGGAGCGTTCATCAGCACGTGAAACGACTATGCGTGTGGCAGTCGGAGCAGTTGCTAAACGCATCCTAGCAGAACTTGATATTGAGATTGCTAATCACGTTGTTGTCTTTGGTGGTAAGGAAATTGATGTGCCAGATGGTTTGACAGTTGATCAAATCAAGGAATTGGCACAACAGTCAGAAATTTCAGTTGTCAACCAAGACCGTGAGCAGGAGATTAAGGATTACATTGACCAAATCAAAAAAGAAGGGGACACCATCGGTGGTGTTGTTGAAACTATCGTTGGTGGCGTTCCAGCTGGTCTAGGTTCTTTTGTACAATGGGATACCAAATTGGATGCTAAATTGGCTCAGGCAGTTGTTTCTATCAATGCTTTCAAGGGTGTTGAGTTCGGTGTTGGTTTCCAAGCGGGTTACCGTAAAGGATCTGAGGTTATGGATGAAATCCTTTGGAATGAAGAGGAAGGATACACACGTCGTACCAATAACCTCGGAGGTTTTGAAGGTGGTATGACCAACGGACAACCAGTTGTTGTTCGTGGCGTGATGAAACCAATCCCAACGCTCTATAAACCCTTAATGTCTGTCGATATCGAAACGCACGAGCCGTACAAGGCGACTGTTGAGCGTTCTGATCCAACGGCTCTTCCAGCAGCAGGTGTTGTTATGGAATCTGTTGTAGCAACCGTTATGGCTCAAGAGATTTTGGATAAATTCTCATCTGATAACTTAGAAGAGTTGAAGGCTGCCGTTGCGGCTCATCGTGACTACGTAAAACATTTCTAGAAAACTCCTATGAGTGAAAGATAACTATATGTCAAAAAAAGTAATTTATGTTGCGGGTCTAGGACTTATCGGTGCATCTCTAGCCCTAGGTATCAAGCGAGGACATCCTGATTATGAGGTTATCGGTTATAATCGCTCAGATAAGTCTCGAAATATCGCTTTAGAGCGTGGTATCGTGGACAGAGCGACAGGAGATTTTGCAGAATTTGCTCCCTTGGCTGATGTGATTATTTTGGCTGTTCCGATTAAGCAGACCATTGATTTTTTGGAGCAATTAGCAGAGCTACCTCTCAAGGAAAATGTCATTATCACAGATGCAGGTTCAACAAAGAAAGCAATTGTTGATGCTGCAGAGCGCTTTTTACAAGGAAAAGCAGTGCAGTTTGTCGGCTCACACCCTATGGCAGGTTCTCATAAGTCAGGTGCTGTTGCTGCAGATGTAACTCTCTTTGAAAATGCCTATTATATTTTCACACCATCTGTGTTAACGACAGAGACAACCATTCCAGAACTCAAGGACCTATTATCAGGGACCAAGGCTCGTTATACTGAGATTGATGCCGCAGAGCATGACCGTGTGACCAGTCAGATTTCGCATTTTCCGCATTTGCTTGCTTCTAGTCTTATGGAACAGGCTGGTGCTTATGCTAATGACCATGAGATGACCAATCGTTTTGCGGCAGGTGGTTTCAGAGACATGACCCGTATCGCTGAGAGCGAACCAGGTATGTGGACCAGCATTCTCATGACTAACAAGGACGCCGTTAAGGAACGGATTGAGGACTTTAAAGGACGTCTTGATCGTATCAGCCAGCTTTTGGATACTAATGATGAAAATGCTCTCTGGGAATTTTTCGAACATGGTCGTCAGACGCGTAAGCAAATGGAAATCCATAAATGCGGTGGTGTTGAAAGCTTTTACGATATTTTTGTGGATGTTCCCGATGAAGAAGATGTAATTTTGAGTATCCTTGAGCTTTTGCGAGGAACATCTTTGGTCAATATTCGCATTAACGAGGAAAATCGTGAAGATATCAGCGGTATTCTACAACTTAGTTTTAAAAATCAAAAAGACATGGAGCGAGCTGAGAAGATTATCTCCGAGAAAACGGCTTACTCAGTGAGCATCATTTAGAAAAGAGAATAGTAATGTCAAATATTTATGATTTAGCCAATGAATTGGAACGTGCCATCCGTGCCCTTCCAGAGTATCAAGCTGTTGAAAAACAACAAGCAGCTTTTCAAACAGACCCAGAAAGCAAGGCTCTTTTTGATGAGTTTGTAGCTTTCCAACAAAAGTTGTACACACAGATGCAGACAGGTCAAATGCCTTCACAGGAAGACCAAGAAGCTCTTCAAGCCTTGGGAGAAAAAATCGAAGCGAAACCAGCTTTGAAAGCCTTCTTTGATGCTCAACAAGCACTAGGTGTTTACATCAATGATTTGGAGCGCATTATCTTTAAACCGCTTCAAGATTTAAGTCAGAAATAATATGAAAAAGAGTGGCAGAGCTACTCTTTTTTTGGAATATGTAAGGAGAAGATAAGAATGCGAAAAATTGGAATCATCGGAATGGGAAATGTCGGTTCAGCTCTAGCCCATACCTTAATCTCACAAGGAGTAGCGGATAGCTATGTTTTTATCGATACCAACGAGTCTAAATCTCAGGCAGATGCCTTGGATTTTGAAGATGCTATGGCGAATATGAAAAGCTTTGCCAGTATTACAGTTAATGACTACGCTGCTTTAGCAGATGCTGATATTGTGGTCTCGGCTTTAGGAAATATTGCTTTGCAACATAATGCAGGTGAGGATCGTTTTGCTGAATTTCCTTTTACGAAGCAAGAGGTAAAATCAGTTTCTAAGAGGCTTGTGGAAGTTGGTTTTAACGGGATTTTGTTGGTTATTACCAATCCATGTGATGCTGTTTGCGCCCTCTATCAGCACTATACAGGTTTACCTAAAGCGAGGGTATTTGGTACTGGGACGCTGTTAGATACGGCTCGAATGAAGCGTGCCTTAGGAAAAGCTTTTTCTGTGCATCCTAAGAGTGTCTCTGGATACAACCTTGGGGAGCATGGTAATTCTCAGTTTGTTGCGTGGAGTCAGGTCACCTTGAAAGGACAGTCCATTATGGCACTGACGACAGAAGAGGAGCGAGAGGCTCTGAATTTAGCTGCTTTAAAAGGGGGGCATACTGTTTTTTATGGCAAGGGTTACACCAGCTTTGGAATCGCTGCTAGTGCAACTCGTTTGATAGAGGCTATTTTTACAGATAGTAAAGAGGTTCTTCCGGTCTCATCTTATCAAGAATCCTATCAGACCTATCTTGGCTACCCTTGTGTTATTGGTAGAGAAGGTATTGTTGAAACACCTTCACTACAGTTGACAGCTGTTGAATATCAAAAATTATCAGCGTCAGCAAGATTGATTGCCAGCAAGGTGCAATCTGCCTTGTCAGAAGCATAATTGTATTGTAGAGAGCCTTAGTGTTCAAATCATTTCTTGTGATAATGTTTGATTAGGCTCTAGGAAGTCGCTGTTGTCACTAAAAAGAAGACCGAAAGGTCTTTTTCTTTAGCCGTGATTGTATCAAGATAATTTTTAAGCTAATTGGAGGTGCTATCAAAATTTTCAGATATTTTATGATACAATAGAAGTAAACGATATACTAGTATGGGAGTAATGTCATGAAATTAAAAACAAATGTTAGCCATTTAAGTGGGACGATTCGAGTTCCTGGAGATAAATCTATCAGTCACCGTTCCATCATGTTTGGAAGCCTTGCCAAGGGTGTGACCAGAGTCTATGATATTTTGCGCGGTGAGGATGTCTTATCAACCATGCAAGTCTTTCGTGATCTCGGTGTCCAAATTGAGGACAAAGGAGAGGTGGTTGAGATTCACGGTGTTGGCTTTGATGGTCTAAAAGCACCACAAAATAAACTGGACATGGGAAATTCAGGGACGTCTATCCGTCTGATTTCAGGTGTCTTGGCTGGTCAGGATTTTGAAGTTGAGATGTTTGGGGATGATTCCCTTTCAAAACGTCCAATGGATCGCGTCACCATTCCACTAAAAGAGATGGGCGTTGAGGTCTCTGGTCAGACGGACCGTGATCTTCCTCCTCTTAAAATGCATGGTAGTAAGCATTTGAAAGCGATTAATTATCAGCTTCCAGTTGCTTCGGCACAGGTTAAGTCCGCCCTTATTTTTGCAGCCCTTCAAGCAGAAGGTGAGTCAGTCATCATCGAGAAGGAAAAAACGCGTAACCACACGGAAGATATGATCGTCCAGTTTGGTGGTGAGATTGCTGTCGATGGTAAGGAAATCCGTATCTCAGGTGGGCAAGAGTTCACTGCTCAAGAGGTGACTGTCCCTGGTGATATCTCTTCAGCAGCCTTTTGGTTAGTCGCAGGGCTTATCGTGCCAAATTCAAAAGTGGTTCTTGAAAATGTCGGTATCAATGAAACACGTACAGGTATTATTGATGTAATCAAGGCTATGGGAGGTAAGATCGAGCTGTCTAACATCGATGAGATTGCCAAGTCAGCGACAATTACAGTTGAAACGTCAGACCTTAAAGGAACAGAGATTTCAGGTGACATCATCCCTCGTTTGATTGATGAGTTGCCTATTATCACGCTGTTGGCGACGCAGGCTAATGGTCAAACGGTCATCAAGGACGCTGAAGAACTCAAGGTTAAGGAAACTGACCGTATCCAAGTTGTTGCAGATGCTTTAAATAGCATGGGTGCAGATATCACACCAACAGATGACGGAATGATCATCCAAGGGAAAACGGCTCTTCACGGTGCGACGATCAACACCTTTGGCGACCACCGTATCGGTATGATGGCTGCTATTGCAGGTTTGATTGTGGAGGAGGGAGACCTTGTCCTTGAGCGTGCAGAAGCTATCAATACCAGCTACCCAAGTTTCTTTGATCATATGGAGGCACTTGCAAATGGCTAAAATTATTATTGGTTTTATGGGCTCTGGTAAGTCAACTATCGCCAAACTACTAGACCCAAACTATATTGACATGGATGCCGTTATTACAGACCGAATTGGTATGTCTATTGCAGACTTCTTTGATAAGGAGGGCGAACCTGCCTTTCGTCAGATTGAAAGTCAAGTTTTGGCTGAATTAGCCAATTCTGATGCTGTCATTTCGACAGGTGGTGGTGTTGTTGTTACAGAAGCTAACCGTCAGATTTTGGCGTCTAATGACCAGACCATCTACCTTAAAGCTGATTTCGAAACGCTTTGCAATCGTATTGAAGGCGATCAGGTCAATGTTCGTCCTCTCTTTGTCAACAATAGCAGAGCTGATTTCAAGGCGATTTTTGATGGACGTCAGACTTGGTATGAGCAAGCAGCTACCCAAATCATCGATGTCGCTAATAAGACACCTCAGGAAATTATCGAGGAAATCAAATGAAAGTTGGCTATCTAGGACCATCAGGTTCATTTACCCATAACTCAGCCCTCAAGGCTTTTCCCAATGAAGAATTGATCCCATTTGCCAATATTACAGAGGTTATCAAATCTTATGAGGAAGGCTTGGTTGATTATGCTATCGTACCTGTCGAAAACTCTATAGAAGGATCCGTCCATGAAACATCGGACTACCTTTTTCATCAAGCAGATATTAAGACAGTGATTGAGATCATTCAGCCTATCAAGCAACAGCTGATGGCGACAGATGATCAAAAGGTGATTGAAAAAATCTTTTCACATCCGCAGGCTATTGCGCAAGGGAAAAAGTTCATCAAAGAAAATTATCCTGAAGCTAAAATTGAAGTGACTGCCAGCACAGCCTACGCAGCACGCTTTGTGGCACAACATCCGGATAAGCCGTTTGCGGCTATCGCCCCTCATGCAGCTGCAAAAGAATATGGCTTGACAGTTATCGCCAAGGATATTCAGGAAATTGAAGAAAACTATACACGCTTCTGGGTGTTAGGTCAGCAGTCCAGAGAACTAGACTTGCCTAGGTTAGCCAGTAAGGTGTCACTAGCCATCACCTTGCCAGATAATTTACCGGGAGCTTTGTATAAAGCTTTGTCAGTTTTTGCATGGAGAGGCATTGACTTGACCAAAATCGAAAGTCGTCCCTTGAAAACAGTTCTGGGAGAATACTTTTTCATTATTGATTTTAAAAATGATAACGACGATTTAGTTGGCTATGCTTTGGAAGAATTGACTAGTTTGGGAATTAATACTAAAGTTCTTGGTCAATATAATGTTTACCGAATTTAGAAAAGTACATTTAGGAAATAAAATTAAAGTTTGAGAATGAGAGATGAATAGACATGACAGTAGTCGTTTGACGCGACATGAACAGTTGCGCTATGATTATCTCCTGAAAAATGTCCATTATTTAGGTGATAGAGAAAAAGAGGAATTAGATTACTTGACGGCTAAGTTGAGTCAACCGATTGATCAAGTAGTTTATGAAGAAGAGGCTTATATAGCTTCTGAGCCTTATCGTACGGAAGAGGTGTCAACCCCTGTTGAGACGGATCACTATACTGAACAAGGTTTGCCACAGTATCCCCAAATGTCTCGTCAAAAACAGACCAAGCCACGTCGAACAAAGCGTGCGATACCTAAAGCTAAGAAGTCTAAGAAAGAGAAAAAAGCAAAGCGAAATCGAATTCTTTTAGGAGTTTTGACCATTGTATTACTCTTTTTTGGAGCACTGATTTTTAAATTCGTCAAAGGAATGCAAGACGTTAGCTCAGGAAGTAATCAGTACAGTCCAGCTGTTAAAGAAGTCTTTAAAGGCCAAGATACGCAAGACGGTGTCAATATTTTAATTTTGGGAAGTGACCAGCGTGTGACGCAGGGTTCTGTCGACGCTAGGACAGATACTATCATGGTGCTCAATGTTGGTAATAAAGAAGGAAAAATTAAGCTTGTCAGCTTTATGCGTGATACCTTGATTAATATTCCAGGCGTTAGTTACAGTGATTATTCATACGACCAAAAATTGAATGTCGCTTTCAACCTTGGTGAACAAGATAATGGTCAGGGCGCAGAGTATATGCGTCAGGCATTGAAGAACAACTATGATATTGACATTAAGTATTACATGATGGTTGATTTTGAGACCTTTGCCGAAGCCATTGATACCTTGTTCCCTAAAGGAGTTGAAATTGATGCGAAATTTTCAACGATTGATGGTGAGGAAGTTTCATCGGTTGAAGTTCCAGATGATTTGAATATGAAAGATGGTATTGTACCGAATCAGACAATTTCAGTAGGGAAACAACGAATGGATGGTCGGACGCTGTTAAACTATGCTCGTTTCCGTAAGGATGACGAAGGAGACTATGGACGCACCAAGCGTCAACAACAAGTTTTAGAAGCTGTTGTTAAACAAGTTAAAAATCCAACAAAACTGTTTACAGGTTTTGAAGCCTTAGGTAAAACCTACTCACTAACCTCAACCAATCTCACTTTGAAGAATATCATGGGATTGGGAATCAAGAATGTAGGGAACTTTTCAAAGGGTGTCCAACAAACAACCGTTCCAGAAAATGGTGACTGGGTAGACGAATACGATATGTACGGTGGTTTAGGTTTATCCGTTGATTTTGATAAATACAAGGAAAAATTATCATCGCTAGGTTTACGCTAATATTGAGCTAGACGTGATGTGAATGAAATAGGGAGAGATTTTTTGGAATCTTTTGGCTTATGTGGGGTGGGAAAACGAACTCTTGTTTGAGACATAGAGTGGTTTCTCACTCTTTTTTTGATAGGAAAGGGAATGTTTATGGAGACAATTGAGTCTTTGACGGCAGCAATCATGGCTGATCCTCAAAATAGTAGTTATACAGCATCTGGTATTAAGCCTCTTTTTACCATCCCAAAAACTGCTAAGATTAATATTATTGGGCAAGCACCAGGCATAAGGGCTCAGGAATCGGGACTATATTGGAACGATCCAAGTGGGGACAATTTAAGAGAGTGGTTAGGGGTTGATAAGGCATTTTTCTATCAATCAGGTTTGTTTGCTGTGACTCCTATGGATTATTACTTTCCGGGTGTTGGAAAGTCAGGGGACCTGCCACCGAGGAAGGGATTTGCGAAAAAGTGGCATCAACAAACCTTAGCCCTTGCTCCTAATATCGAACTCACCTTGCTCATAGGTAGTTATGCCCAGCGTTATTATCTACATCAGAAGTCTTCTGCTCGTTTGACAGAAACGGTGAAGCACTACGCTGATTATTTACCGGAGTATTTTCCTTTAGTACACCCTTCTCCACGTAATAACATTTGGCAGGCGAAAAATCCTTGGTTTAAGGACGAGGTGATTCCAGAGCTGCAAAAGAGAGTAGCCCGTATAGTGAGATAGTCTACTAGGGCTGTTGAAGGCTTATGAGTGATAGAGAAAGGATTTTTGGATGAAAATTTTAGTGGTTGAGGATGAGTTGGATTTGCTACAATCTCTTGCCGAAGGGCTACGCCTGTCTGGTTATGTGGTCGATACGGCATCAGATGGAGAAGCTGCAGAGGAGCTTATCTATGTTGAGACTTACGACCTAGTCATTTTGGACATCAATCTCCCTAAGCGCAGCGGCTTTTCAGTGCTGGAGGAAGTCCGTAAGTACAACAAGGAAGTCAATATTATCATGCTGACAGCACGTTCTGATGTGGAAGATCGGGTGTCTGCACTTGATATGGGAGCCAATGATTATCTGCTCAAACCCTTTTACTTTGAGGAATTAGAAGCAAGAATAAGGTCACTCTTACGTCGGAAGTCTTTTCAGCAGGACAGTCAATTAAGGTGCGGGCGTTTGGTATTTGACACCAGCAGTCGCAAGGTGACTATTGATGGCAATGAGTTGAGCTTGACGCGAAAAGAGCTTGGGATTTTAGAATACTTGCTGCTTAATCAAGGGCGTCATATCAGTAGTGAAGAGTTGATCGAACACGTTTGGGAAGGTGATAGCAATAGTTTTTCTGGTACGGTGCGCGTGCATATTGCTAGTTTACGAAAGAAATTAAAGACATTGTTAGGTCACAATATTATTCATAATGTTATTGGGAAAGGGTATATCATTGAAGATGAAACTTAGTCAAGTGAGAGACTTGAAAAAGTCTGTTATCGGTCAATTATCCCTAGCGATTATCTCTGTCTTTGTTGCCATGACAGTCTTGTCCAATCTGCTCATCAATTGGTACCAAACTCACCTGACCAATGAAATGCTCGCAGGATTTCAGGCCAGTGCAGCGGAGAAAAAAGAGACGTTAGTTTTGGTAGATACGACCTACATTCAGTCGATGTGGGAGTTTCGGACTTTTTCAATCGGTGTGGTAGTGGTGACGATTTTATTGGGTTCTGCTATACTTTATACCCTTATCAAGCGTATCATGAAACCCTTCAAGGATTTGGCAGACACCGTTGCTGCCATCAATAGCGATAATGTGATGGATTATCAGAAGGATTTGGCAACAGTCGGTAGTAGTCGTGAGATGGAACAGTTAACAAGAGCTTTTAATCAAGCTCTTGGTAAGGTTTATCAATCCTATGAACGAGAGCGCCGCTTTTCAAATGATGTAGCCCATGAATTGCGCCTACCCCTAGCGATTATGCGTAGCAAGATTGACCTCTATCAAAAGCAACCAACAGATACCCAAGCTTTTGTCGCTAGTATGGATACCAGTCTTGAACGCCTCTCACATCTGGTTGAGGGAGTGCTTTTATTCAGTCGTCAGAACCAGATGAATCTTGCTCAAGTTGCTCTTAGAGATCTGCTTGAGGAGATTTTATTTGACCTTGAGGAAATGGCAGAGCAAAAGCAGATTAGTCTGTCATTAACAGGAGATCATCCAATCTTAACGAGTGATGACCAGCTACTGGCGCGTGCGCTCTATAACCTGATTGAAAATGCCATCAAGTACAATGTGACCAATGGTAGTGTACAGGTTTACATCGAAGACCAGTCAGATCAGATTGAGTTGACTATTAGAGACACTGGTATCGGTATCAGTGACGAAGACAAAAAGCGTATCTTTGACCTCTTTTACCGGGTGGATGACAGCCGAAACTCAGCCATCAAAGGCTATGGTATCGGTCTCAGTCTTGCTGCCAAAATCGTCAAACAGCTCCATGGAGACATTGTGGTGGAAGATAATAAGCCTCGAGGGACAGTTTTTAGAATAATCTTGAAAAAGTTGAGTTAAAGACTCAGCTTTTTTGATTTCTTAACACAGATTTAACACCTAGCTTGCTATACTGATGACGTACTAGAAAGAGAGGTATAAGTTTTGAAAAGAAAATCATATTTAAAATCAATGGGTGTGCTCACCTTAGCAGTCTGTCTGTTATCAGGATATGTGGTTAAAGATGTCGTCGCAATGACCTCTGTGTCAGCCAGTGAGAAGACCTCTAATAAGATTAGTCCAAGAGAAAATCTCTACAAGGCTGTCAATGGTAATTGGCTAGCAAACACCAAGCTAGAAAAAGGACAGGCGACTATTAGTAGCTTTTCTGAAGTGGAAGACAAGCTAAAAAAATTACTGGTGTCTGATATGACAAAAATGGCTTCTGGTGACATTAAGCCAACCAATGCTGAGCAGGAAAAGATGGTAGGCTATTACAAGCAAGGCATGGATTTTAAGACGCGTGACAAGCAAGGGATGGAACCTTTGAAACCTTTTTTGGAAAAGATTGAAAAGGTGACATCGATGAGTGACTTCCAAAATCTCGCTTATGACTTTATGATGGGTGGCTTTGCTCTGCCATTTTCATTAACGGTGGAAACCAATGCTCAAGCCAACAGCCAAAAGCAGTTGGTTCTCCGTCAAGCACCCTCACTCTTAGAATCGCCTGACCAATACAAGAAAGGTAATAAGGAAGGTGAGGCAAAATTATCTGCCTACAGAGAGTCGGCTATGGCTTTGCTTAAGCAAGCAGGTAAAAGTGAGTCTGATGCTAAGAACTTAGTTAACAGAGCCCTTGCTTTTGACAAACTATTGTCAGAGAAAACACAAGTTGATCCGAGCAAGATGACTGCAGAAGCCGATACAGCTGCAGCTCGTTATCATCCAGAAAGCATGGAAACAGTCGATGGCTACGCTAAAGAGTTCAGTTTCAAAGACTTGATTGACAAACTGGTCGGTCCAACAGACAAGGCAGTCAATGTGGAAGACCAAGGCTACTTTAAACAAATCGGTGATGTTCTAAACAGTAAACAGCTGGACAACATGAAGGCCTGGATGATGATAGCCTTGATGATTGACCAGTCTGAGCTTCTTGGTGAGCAAAATCGTCAAGCGGCTAGCACTTATAGAAATCTAGCTTCTGGGCTCACCCAGATGGAGGATAAGGAAAAAAATGCCTACACACAATTAGAATATACTTTTGGTCATGTCTTGGGAGACTACTATGGTAAAAAGTACTTTGGTGACGAAGCTAGAAGAGATGTCGAACACATGGCGCAAAAAATCATCGCAGTCTATAAAGAACGTCTTAAAAATAACACTTGGCTATCGGAAGCGACCAAGGCTATGGCTATCAAAAAGTTGGACAACATGAAGCTTATGATTGGCTATCCTGATGACTACTCTGACCTCTATCGTCAATACCAGGTGGATAGCAAGGCAAGTTTCTTTGAGAATACTTACAACTATAAGAGACTCTCTCAAGAATTAACCTTTGCAGAGTTTAATCAGCCAAATGACCGAGGATCTTGGCAGATGAGTGCTAATGCTGTCAATGCTTACTACGATCCTAATACCAATGCAATTGTCTTTCCAGCTGCTATCCTACAGGCACCGTTCTACGATAAGACGAAATCTGTCAGTCAGAACTATGGTGCTATCGGCGCCATCATTGGACACGAGATTTCTCACTCCTTTGACATCAACGGGATGAAGTACGATGAAAATGGGAACTTGCATGACTGGTGGAGCAAGGAAGACTTGAAACACTATAAGACAAAGACTAAGGCTATGATTGAGCAATGGGATGGTCTCAAGGCTGATGGAGGTAAGGTTGATGGCAAATTGACCTTGGCTGAAAATATCGCAGATAATGGCGGTGTCATGTCAGCACTTGAAGCACTCAAAACGGAAGACAATCCTAACTATAAGGAATTCTTTGAATCATGGGCAAGTGTCTGGCACCAAAAATCAACCAAGGAGCAGAGCATGGCTTCGCTTCAGTCGGACATCCACGCGCCTTACGAACTCAGGGCAAATATTCCTGTTCGCAATTTCCAAGAATTTTACGATGCTTTTGGTGTCAAAAAAGGTGACCCAATGTATCTGAAACCAGAGAAACGCCTAACATTATGGTAATAACTAAAAGGAGAAAACATGACTAAACTAAGTAAATTATCTGTGCTTGCCCTGTCTCTTGTACTTTGCACAGCTTGTACGGCAAGTAAGCAACCTCAACAATCACAAGCCAGCCAGCCTAAGCAGGAAAAATTGACTGCCAAGCAGAAAGCAGATGCCAAAAAGGCTGAAGAAGCAGCAGAGCAAGAAATGGTAGCTAAAGGAGCAGTTGATTTAAGCAAATATCAGGCAAAGCCAATCGAAGACTATGGTCAAAAAGTAGATGTCGGTGATGGCAAGAAGATGAACATTTACAGCATGGGAGAGGGAAAAATTCCAATCGTGATTTTCCCAGGACAGGCTGAAATTTCGGCTCGATATGCATATAAGAACCTGCTTGACCGTCTTGGCAAAAAGTACAAGATTTATACCGTCGAACCGCTGGGCTATGGGCTTAGCGACCTGACTAATAAGCCACGGACTATCGAAAACATTACCAAAGAAATTCACACAGCTCTGGAAAAAGTCGGCGTTAAGAATTTCTACCTCATGGCTCACTCACTTGGCGGCATGTATTCTCTTAATTATGCCAAGACTTATTCAAGTGATGTCAATGGCTTTATCGGTATGGATACCAGCACGCCAGATATGGAAGGCGACGGCACAACAGAAGAGTCATCATCTTCAACCTTGAAATGGGCACAATCCATTCCAGATGTTGATGAAAAGACCAATGAGCAGTATTTGTCCATCGGCGCTAAAAAATTCGGAAATAAAACAGAACGTGACGAAGACAAGCGTGTCAGCGAAAATCTTCATAAGATGAAAAAGGTCAAATTCCCTAGAGGCATGCCGGCCAAATACTTCCTAGCTAGCGAGTCTGCCGATGATATCAAAATGCGTAAGCAAGTATTCCCTAAATTAAAAGACTGGGATCAGCAGCACATCGACCTTTCTGAAGATCCAAAGGATGTTTCCATTGAAACCTTAAATGCTAGCCATCTCATCTACCATACTCAATATGAACACATGGCAAAAGCTATCGATGAATGGATTCAAGCGCATGAAAAATAAAAGGTAAGGAGAAGTCATGAACAAAATCAGCAAACTATCCGTTCTTGCCCTGTCACTTGTGCTCTGCACGGCCTGTGCCGCAAATAAGGAAAGTCAAAAAGCACACGACAGTCAGCCACAGCAGGAAAAATTAACACCTAAACAACAGGCTGAAGAAGACAAGGCCAGAGAAGCCTCAGGTGCAGTTGATTTGAGCAAGTACAAGGCACAGCCTATTGAGGATTATGGTCAAAAAGTCAATGTTGGAAATGGCAAGAAGATGAACATTTATAGCATGGGAGAAGGCACCATTCCGATAGTCGTGATTCCAGGTCAGGCTGAAATTTCAGCCCGCTATGGCTATAAAAATTTGCTGGACCGTCTGGGTAAAAAGTATAAGATTTATACGGTCGAGCCATTAGGCTACGGTCTTAGTGACACGACGGACAAGCCACGTACGATTGAAAATATCACTAAAGAAATCCACACTGCTCTAGAAAAAGTCGGCGTTAAGAATTTCTACCTCATGGCTCATTCACTTGGTGGGATGTACTCTCTTAACTATGCCAAGACTTACTCGAGTGATGTCAAAGGATTTATCGGCATGGACACTAGCACACCAGATATGGAAGGAGAGGTAACGACTTCTTCGGACAAATCAACCTTCAAATGGGCACAGACTATTCCTAATGTCGATAAGACAGTCAACGAACAGTACTTCTCTATCGGAGCTAAACATTATGGCAATAACACCTTGCTCGATGAAGACAAGCATGTCAGTGAAAACCTTCATAAGATGAGGAAGGTCAAATTCCCTAAAGGTATGCCAGCCAAATATTTCCTAGCCAAACAGTCTGATGATAGCATCAAGATGCGTCAGCAAGAATTCAAGAACCTGAAAGATTGGGATCAGCAGCACATTGACCTATCAGAAGATCCAGATGACGTTTCCATTGAAAAATTAGACGCTACCCACCTGCTCTATCAGACTCACTACGAACAAATGGCACAATCTATTGACGAATGGATTCAAGCCCATGAAAAATAGCAGATTGGAGAAAGGGGTAACAATGGCAAAACTAAAAGACCTATTCCGAGACAATGTCCTCTGGCTTTGTTTTCTGAGCTTTGCTCTTTTCCTGATAGGAGACCTCGTTTCTGGTTTCCTAAATCCGATTCCTTTACCAACATTTTTTAGCAAAGGGTTTCAATACACCTTTAACATGTATGCTATATTTTGGGGGATATGGGCTGTCACCTTACTAGTCGTTTTGACATTTAGAAAGAAAAATAAGGTCGTCCTAGATGCCATAAGGCCCAACAACACAGGAAATACTTTGAAAAAGCTACTTCTAGGTTTTCTAATTGGCTTTCTTCTCAATGGTATTTGTGTTCTAGTAGCCTTTTGGCACGGAGATTTCAAACTTTATTTTGATAAGTTTGAGCCCTTTCATTTGTTACTCTTATTTCTTGTGGTTTTTATTCAATCATCAGCAGAAGAAGTGGTTTGTCGCGGTTTTCTGTATCAGAGAATTAAGGCGCGTTATCAGAATATTACCTTTGCTGTTATCACGAACTCCCTCCTCTTTGCCGCGTTACACTTAGAAAATGATGGAATATCAATCTTAGGATTTACAGACCTCCTCCTCTCAGGGATTTTCTTTAGCCTGTTTGTGGCAAAATATGATAGCTTGTGGATGGCTATGGCCTGCCACACCACTTGGAATTTCACCCAAAACATTATTTTTGGTTTACCAAATAGCGGTGCTAGGTCGCAATATGCCATTTTTATGATGAACAAATCTAGTGCAGTGAGCAGCTTTGCCTTTGATAAAACCTTTGGTCTTGAGGGAACAATCCTGTCGGTAGCTGTGACTTGCGTTGCTAGCATAGCTATCTACAACTGGGCGAGAAAGAGACCTCAACCCAAACAGCAACCTCAAAATGATTAGAAGAGCGGTCTTGATAGATTTTGTAGTGATAGTTTATAACATCAGAACCAATATTTTAATCAGAAACTTGAGTTGTTCGATAAGTTAAAATAATTGATTTTGATATTACTAAATAGTATGATTTACATTTAGGAAATGAGGTAATTAAGATGATTAAATCACTAGAACTTTATCTGGTAACAGACAACAATGGTTTGGAAGCTGTTGACTTCTATAAAGAGGTTTTCAATGCTGAGGTTGTGTCTTGCACAACATTTGGTCAAGCTATTCCAGACACACCTGAAGAAAATAAAAATTTGGTTTTAAATGCTAACTTGAATATTGGTGGCATTCGCCTTCAATTGTCGGACAATGGTTCAGGTCACCCTTACGTTCAAGGGATGAACATGACAGCATGTATTCAGTTGGATGATGCAGAAGAAGCGAAAGCTATTTTCCAAAAAATGGAAAAAGAAGCGCAGCGCATCGATATGCCAATGCAAGAAACACCATGGAGCCCAGCTTACGGTATCGTTGTAGATAAGTTTGGTATGACATGGCAAATCAATACTGAAATCGAAGGTTTCGTGTCTGAGACAGTAACATTCTAAGGAGGAATGATGTTTTCTAAAAAAACAGCTATTATGCTTTATGTTGATGATGTCGCTAAAGAGCGTGAGTTTTGGTCAGCTATCGGTTTTCAGGTCTCACCTTCAACTGAAATGATGGGATTTGAGAGCTTTGATATGAGCCCTCAAGAGGGGTCAGACCTAACTTTCACAGTCTATGCGAAAGACTTTATTCGCCAAGTCTCTCCAGAAGTAGTAGACATGGCGCCAAGTGTTCTTTTTGAAACATCTGATATTGACGCCTTGCAAGCACGTGTGGCAGAAGTGACAGATACTGTTAGCCCAGTTAACCAAGAGCCTTTCCCTAACTTCAATTTTGCGAACCCAAGCGACCATTATTTCGCTGTAAAAGGGGTTTAATATGATTATTGATTTCAAAGAGGTTTCTACTCAGGGTTTGGAAACATCTCCAGTAGCAGATGCCTTGGCAGGACTACGTGCCAATGAAGCTCGCTATTTTTGGAATAAATTCAAAATCCCCTTTGAAACCTATCCAGTGGCAGATAAAGCTGACTTGATGGCTGATATTGACGCACTCTTAGCGCGTGAGCGTGATCTTGTTTTTGCTGCTAAACCACTTGAAATTGCTCAGGTCTTTCTAGAGGATCGTATCCTATGGACGCATGTTTTCTATGAGGATGGCTTGGCTATCAACGTTCTTTATGAAATGGATAATCCTAAGAAACGTGCTGTTGGTCTTAAATTATCTGACGGCATGGAAATTCCAGTAGAATTAGTTGATAAGTTTAAATTTGCTCGCCAAAAATCAAAACTAGCAGGCATTATTCGCGGTTCTTACTTTACCCTTAAAGGTGATAATGAAGAGCTGATGAATAAGTGGTTGAACAATATGACAACATAATAAAAAGCTTGGATTTATGAACTGCACCCCAAAAGTTAGACACAAAATCTAACGAATGGGGTGTTTTTTGATGAAATTAACGTATGAAGATAAATTAACAATATACGAGCTT
>NZ_JAFBEI010000034.1 GCF_016908655.1 Streptococcus saliviloxodontae | reverse complement strand
GCTTTTCATTATAAGTCATGTGGGACTTTTTTCATACCGCTAAAAAGCCCTATAATATCTGAATGAGATTTACCCACTACAGATATTATAGAGCCGAGATTGTTTGAAGAAGATGCTGACTTGATGGCTTTGTTTGAGATTGTAGCAGGGCTAGGTTTATCAGATTGTTGGATAGCAGCAGGGACCCTTCGCAATTATATTTGGAATGTTTTGTCAGCTCGCTCAGGGTTGGATGATGCTAGTGATATAGATGTTGTTTTTTATGACCCTGAGCTTCCTGATGAGGAAAGAAAAGCCTTGGAAAGTGCCCTGAACCAAACTTACCCCAACTATCAGTGGGAACTTAAAAATCAGGTAAACATGCACTATCACAGTCCTCATACCAAGCCTTATCAATCAAGTAGAGATGCTATCAGCAAATATCCGGAAACCTGCACAGCCATTGCGGGACGGTTGGATGAAAGAGGTTCCCTTGAACTCTTTTTACCTTATGGGGTAGAGGATATTGTCAGTTTTACGGTTAAACCAACGCCGCATTTTGCTACTGATGCAGAGCGTATGGCTGTCTATCGCAGTCGTCTAGCTAAGAAATCTTGGGCAAGTAAGTGGCAAAGACTTAAGATTATCTTATAGATAGAGTGCAGTGTCCTTTACTCTCTTTTTATTTTTAAGCATTTATTCTAAAATTGGTTATAATAGAAGTATGTTTAATGAATTGTTTGATTTACCAGAACTTAAGCCTTTTATAGTGAGAAAGTCCTTTAAAGCCAAGGATATTTTGTTGGCACAGGGAGAGATATCGCATCAGATGATTTTAATTGATAGTGGTTGCTTGCGTCTTTTTCATTTGACTGAGGATGGGCGAGAGGTGACGACCCAGTTTTTCTTTGAAGGCGATCAAGTATCGGTCTTTGAATCCTTTTATGAGCAATTGCCGTCTGATTATAATTTGCAGGCTTTGGAAGATTGTCAGTTACGTTTTCTAGATCGTGTGTATTTTATGGCATTTTTAAAGGAAAATCCAGATGCAAATGACCAATTGACAGAGTTACTTTATATGAAGATGAAGACTTACAGTCGTCTCTTCCTGTCACGTATCCAAAATAAGCCTGAGCAACGCTACCAAGAATTAATCGAAGAGTATGCGGAATTATTACACCGTATCCCCGACCAGTACCTTGCCTCTTATCTCGGAATGACACCTGTCTCATTTTCTCGTATAAAAAAACGCCTGACTTAACAATTGTTAAGGTACAGGCTATTTTTTTAGCCTATACTCTTAAGAGTCAGCAATCAAGAGTCATTCTACTTAGTTGATTTGATTGCTTTATTTTAGAAAAGTAGAGGTAAAACTTATGAAAACAACTATTGTTTATAACCATCCTTACAATAAATCTTATAACCATGCTATCTTGGAAGCAGTAGAGAAAATCGCGCTAGAAAAAGGTGAGGTAAAGGTTATTGACCTTGACGCTGAAAACTTTAATCCCGTGATGACTAGTCAAGACTTACTTGGCTTTGTGAAGCACGAGCACATGGATCTCCAAGCGAAAGCTTATGGGAAAGAGATTGCAACATCAGATCATCTGGTATTGATTTTTCCTATCTGGTGGGAGTTGATGCCCGCTATGATGAAAGGTTTCATTGATAAGGTTGTCTTTCCAGGTTCTTTTTACGACTATGCAGATAATGGTTTGAGCATGGTTGCCAAGCATAAGCAACTCAAAACCGTCACCATTATCACAACCATGAATACACCTAAACTACTGTATAAGCTAGTATATGGCAATGCCATTCAGCGTGCTCTTGTCCGTGGTACTTTCAAAAAAGCAGGCTATAAAAACATCAAATGGCTCAGCTTAAATATGGTTAAAATGGTCAGTCAGGAGAAACGCCAAAATTGGTTCAAAAAGATTGCTGGGAAGGTGAAGAAGCGACTGGTTTAAAGGGGATTAAACTTCATCCTTCTGTTATTGTAAACTATCTTGATAAGATTATAGGAATAAGGTTCTAGGAAAGTGTTTCTAGAATCTTATTTTATTGTTGACAAATGTAGACGATAGTTCTATAATATATTTACAAATGTAAACGAAAGGGGCTTGAGCATGACAATTTCAAATGCAGAATGGGAAATTATGCGGGTAATCTGGACCAAGGAAGAAACTACTAGCTCAGACATTATAGAGGTCTTGAGTCACAAGACAGACTGGACAGCATCGACGGTTAAGACTCTTCTTAAACGCTTGGTGGATAAGGGCTACTTAGTTGTTAAGAAAAACGGTCGCCAATTTTTATATTCGCCTGCCTTTAGTGAGGAAGAGAGTATCAATAAACAAGTGGATGACCTCTTTGGTAAATTTTGCCAGCGCAAGCATGCGACTATTTTAGAGCATCTGTTATCAGAAACCCTTATGACAGCTTCAGATGTCAAACAGCTACAAGCTCTGCTATTGTCCAAAGAAACCTTGGAACAAGTACCTTGTGACTGTATTCCAGGACAGTGCCGTTGTCAAGAACATGTGGAGGAAACGAGATGAAAGAAGAAACTTTTGTAATTGAGGGCATGACCTGTGCTTCCTGTGCCCTGACTGTGGAAAATGCAGTTAAAAAACTGGATAATGTCGAAGGAGCTGTGGTTAATCTTACAACAGAAAAGTTGACAGTTGACTATGATCCAGACAAGGTTTCAGAAGCAGAGATAGAAAAAGCTGTCGCTGATGCTGGTTACGGTGCGAGTGTCTTTGATCCGGCTACTGCCAAGTCTCAGGCAGAGCGTCAAGACCAAGCGACCCAAACCATGTGGCAGAAGTTTCTATGGTCGGCTCTCTTTGCAGTTCCCTTACTTTATCTGTCTATGGGCTCCATGATGGGGATGTGGGTGCCAAGTATTCTGAACATGTCTCTACATCCTATGATCTATGCTGTGGTACAGCTATGCTTGACCTTGCCAGTTATGTATTTTGGTCGTCGCTATTATGTCAATGGTTTTCGTGCTCTCTTCAAGGGACACCCCAATATGGATTCTCTAGTTGGGGTTGCGACTACGGCTGCCTTTGTTTATAGCCTTTATGGCATGTACCATATTTCTCTTGGACATGCTCACCACGCGCATGAACTCTATTTTGAGTCTGTCGGTGTTATTTTAGCCTTGATTACGCTGGGTAAATACTTTGAAACCTTATCGAAAGGTCGTACTTCAGATGCCATTCAAAAGCTTATGAAACTATCTGCCAAGGAAGCGACTGTTATCCGAGATGGTGTCGAACAATCAGTTCCTATTGAAGAGGTTCTCATTGGTGATTTGATTTTAGTTAAACCAGGTGAAAAGATTCCTGTTGATGGGACAGTTGTTTCAGGTCATTCAGCGATTGATGAGTCTATGTTGACAGGTGAATCTATCCCTGTGGAAAAGGCTGTTGATGAGAAGGTTTACGGAGCGTCTATTAATGGTCAGGGGTCATTGACCTTGCGTGCTGAAAAAGTAGGTGACGAAACCCTCTTGGCTCAAATCATCAAGTTGGTGGAAGATGCTCAACAAACCAAAGCCCCTATTGCCAAGATTGCTGATAGGGTGTCAGGTGTCTTTGTTCCTGTTGTCATGACCATAGCCTTGCTGACTGGACTATTTTGGTACTTTATTATGGGTGAGAGCTTTGTCTTTGCTCTTCAGGTAGGTATTGCAGTATTGGTCATTGCTTGTCCTTGTGCGCTTGGTCTTGCAACACCGACAGCTATCATGGTAGGAACAGGTCGTGCCGCTGAAAATGGTATCCTCTTCAAACGTGGAGATACCCTCGAAAATGCTCATCATTTAGATACTATCGTATTTGATAAGACAGGTACCATCACCCAAGGCAAACCTCAAGTGGTTTCAATCTATGGCTATGGAGAGGATGACCAAAGCTTACTAGCACAGGTAGCGTCAATTGAAAAGCTATCTGAGCATCCACTTAGTCAGGCTATTGTTGAAAAGGCAAAGGCAGAGCAACTTGAGCTAGTAGAGGTTGCGAACTTTACATCCCTAACAGGATTTGGTTTACAGGCTGATGTAGCTGGTAAGACTCTTTATATCGGCAACCATAAGCTCATGGTGGAAAATCAGATTGATTTGGCTGTGGCACAAGAAGCGGTTGATCAAGCAACGGATATGGGTCAAACACCGATTTATGTGGCGCGTGATGGTCAGCTTGTAGGGCTTATCACCGTAGCTGACTTGGTCAAGGAAGATAGCAAACAAACAGTAGCACGATTACAAGCTATGGGTATTGATGTTGTTATGTTAACAGGGGACAATGCTAAGACAGCGCAAGCTATTGCTAAGCAAGTTGGGATTGAAAAAGTGGTCAGCGAAGTCTTACCTGATCAAAAATCACAAGCTATTCTGGATTTGCAGGCTCAGGGTCGAAATGTTGCCATGGTAGGTGACGGTATCAACGATGCCCCAGCCCTTGCGACAGCAGATATTGGTATTGCCGTTGGTTCAGGAACAGATATTGCTATTGAGTCAGCAGATATTATCCTCATGAAACCAGAGATTTCAGATGTCATTAAGACCTTGACAGTCAGCCGCTTGACGATTAAAATTATTAAAGAAAATCTCTTCTGGGCTTTCATTTACAATGTCCTTGCTATCCCAGTTGCAATGGGTGTTCTCTATCTTTTTGGTGGTCCCCTACTCAATCCTATGATTGCAGGATTGGCTATGGGCTTTAGCTCAGTATCTGTAGTTTTAAACGCTTTGCGTCTTAAATACATTACTCTTGGTTAATGACTGATAAAGGATTAACCAACCAATAAACAAAAAGGAGTTTCTCATGGAAAAAAGATATGAAGTTACTGGAATGAAATGTGACGGTTGCGTCAAAACTGTTACTGAAAAATTATCAGCGGTTAAAGGCGTCGAAAAAGTTGTCGTGGACTTAGCTAATAAGCAAGTCACTGTGACTGGAAAACCTTGGACCTTGTCGCTTAAACGCGCTCTTAAAGGCACTAAGTTTGCACTTGGTAAAGAGCTCTGATTGTAAAGGGGTACAAGACTTGTCTTGATGCCTTAAGCAAATAGTGCCGATTGGATTAAAAAAGAAAGGCCTAGGACAAAAGTCCTAGCCTTTTTTGGTCTAAAAGTGATAAACTAAAGGTAGTATAAGTCAAAAGGAGGATGTATGGAATCTGCAATTTGGGGAGTTTTGTCTATTATTGGAACGATTGCTTTTGCCATCTCAGGAGCCCTGGTAGCCATTGAGGAAGATTTTGATATTTTAGGTATCTTTACGCTAGGTTTCTTGACAGCCTTTGGTGGTGGGACGATCCGGAACCTATTGATAGGTTTACCCATGAAGGCACTCTGGAGTCAACAGTTGGAGTTTTACGTGACCTTGGTTGTTATTTTACTCCTTATTCTGTTTCCCAATCTCGTTTTTAAGCATTGGCAAAAAGCAGAGCTTTGGACAGATGCCCTTGGTTTAGCAGCTTTTTCGATTCAAGGTGCTCTACACGCAGAAAATCTAAACCAGCCCTTGAGCGCAGTGATTGTCGCTGCCATTCTCACTGGAGCAGGCGGTGGTGTGGTTAGAGATGTTTTGGCAGGGCGTAAACCCATCATCCTTAGAAGTGAGATTTATGCAGGCTGGGCCATCTTAGCTGCCCTTTTGATTTACTATAATATTGTCACGACAGATCTGGGCTACTTCGTCTTAGTTATTGGTATTACCTGTTTACGGATGTATGGGTATTGGAAAAATTGGCATTTACCAAAAGTGAGTTGGATAGAAAGAGAGAAACAAGATGATTAAACTGATTGCAATTGATATGGACGGCACCCTTTTGAATAGTCAAAAGGAGATCCCTCAAGAAAATATTGAGGCTATTCAAGCGGCGGCTGCAGCTGGTGTTAAGATTGTTCTTTGCACAGGTCGTCCAAAATCAGGTATTGTGCCTTATTTTAAGCAGTTAGGCTTGACTGGTGAAGAGTACATTATCATGAACAATGGGTGCAGTATCTATCGAACAGATAATTGGGACTTGATTCATTACGAGTCTCTAACAACTTCAGAAATTGCAGAGCTTCAAGAAGCCTGTGACGATTTTGAAGGGGTTAGTTTGACACTGACAGGAGAGCAGTCCTACTACGAAGTTGCTGATCAGGTTTCTGACCTGGTTGCCTATGATGCCAGTCTTGTGTTTGACCTTGCAAAGGCTAGAACGCTTGAAGAAGTCGCTCAAGAAGGTGAGATCATCTTCCAAGCCATGTATATGGGAGAAGCGGAGCGTTTGGATGCTTTTGAAGTTTCTTTTGGAGAAAGTTTGAGTCAGTACTATTCGACTGTTCGTAGTCAAACCTACATTTATGAAGCCATGCCAAAAGGTGCAACTAAGGCATCAGCTTTGAAAGAATTAGCACAGTATCTTGGCTTAGAGAAGTCTCAGATTATGGCCCTGGGAGATGCTGCCAATGACCTAGAAATGCTAGAGTATGTTGAACATAGCGTAGCGATGGGAAATGCTTCTGACGCTATTAAGCAAATCTGTCGTTATACCACCAGCGCAAATGATCAAGCCGGTGTTGCCAAAGCTATCTATGACTATGTGCTAAACTAAGTCAGAGTTATAAAATATGAAAAAACCAGAGGAACACACGTCAGTGAGTCTCTGATTTTTTAGTTTATTATGATTGTCCTTAGTGGATTTTTAAGGTAGTAATGGTAGATTGATCTTAGCCATTTCTTCTTCAGGGATAACCATCCCTTCTTGGATCCATTTGATCAAAACAGCGAGGACAGCAGTAGTCCAAAAAGAATTACTGTAGTCAGCTAGTTTTTGGGTCTTACTTTGATATTTAGTGATAATTTCTTGAACAATATCCGTTAACCACTTGTCCAAGTGGTGGCTGCTTGCTAATCGGATGAGTTGGGCTTCTTTTTTACTTTCTTTGAACAGAAAAAGCCAGGCTTGATAGCGATCTTCTCTTAAGTTAAAGCGATACAATTGCTTGATAATACGACGGACAACCCGCTGAAAACGTCTCTTTAAAATGGCCTCTTTCGAGGTGAAATTACGGTAGAAGGCATTGCGAGAGACACCTGCTTTAGTCACCAGTTCAGAAATAGTCAGCTGATGAAGTGACTTCTTTTCTAAGAGTTGAAGCAAGGCTGTCTCCAACGATTCGATGGTAAGTCTTTGAGAAATACGGTTTGATTTTCTGAGATTTTTGAGAGACGATGAGGTTACCCTATTATCAGCCATGACAACTCCTTTCTATTTGTGACAGCGGACAGTTTTTGAGCTTGATAATGAGCTCTTCATGTTATAATTGTAAGTGAAATTAGTTTGTAAGTCAAACTAATTTGAAGAAGTAAATTATATAGAAGAAAAGAGGACATGCGATGTCATGGAAAATTGTTGCCGATTCAGGCTGTGATTTCAAACAACTTACAGAGCTTGCCCCACAGACAAGTTTTGTACGTGTACCCTTAACACTTCAGATTGGAAATCGTATTTTTGTGGATGATGAAGGTCTGGATTCTAGCGAAATGATGGCTACTCTCTACAGTAGTTCATCAGCAGCCAGTTCATCTTGCCCAAGCCCAGATGCTTTTTTGAAAGCCTACGAAGGGGCTGAAAATATCTTTGTCGTAACCATTACAGGAACTCTCTCTGGAAGTTATAACGCGGCACGATTAGCGAAAGAAATGTTGCAAGAGAAGTATCCTCAGGTAAACATTCATGTAATTGATAGCTTATCAGCTGGTGGGGAGTGCGATTTACTAGTTGCAGAGCTCAATAGACTAATTGCTAAAGGGCTTTCTTTTGATGATATCATTGAAGCTATTACAACCTATCAAAAGCAGACTAAACTCCTTTTTGTGTTAGCCAAGGTAGATAATTTGGTTAAAAATGGACGCCTTAGCAAACTGGTAGGAAAGGTTGTCGGCTTACTTAATATTCGTATGGTAGGAGAGGCTAGTCAGACAGGTACTTTGGAGCTATTACAAAAAGCTAGAGGTCAAAAAAAGGCAGTACAGACTTCCTATGATGAGATGCGAAAAGCTGGCTACAAAGGAGGACGTGTCTCCATTGCTCATTGTCAAAACGACAAGATTTGCCAACAATTAACAGCATTAATTCACCATGATTTTCCAGAGGCTGAAGTGATGATTTTGCCAACCTCTGGTTTGTGTAGTTTTTATGCAGAAGAGGGCGGTATTTTGCTGGGTTATGAAATCTAGCTGTATTTTCCAAGTAAAAGAAAAAAGAACTGTCTGAGTCTGTGTACTGATCAAACAGTTCTTTTTTAATTGCTATGGTTTAGCCGTCCCTTGTAAATGGCCAAGCAGGTTGACAAGGTGATAAAGATATCCATAGCAACTGCTGGATAAGCCTTGATAGTGATATCATAAATCAACCAAAGCAGCATATTTTCAACGATCATCCAACGTAAGATTTGAATCTTATCCGTGACAAAGCTTGTGATTGTATAGGAAACAGAAGAGATAATCGGTAAGAAACCAATGACTCCCAACTGATTGAAGTAGCTTCCTAGAAGAATCTGGATAATGACTAGAAATAGCGTTATAACTTTGCTTTCTCTATTGACAATCATAAGGCTATTTCTGACGATGGAGACGCTGATAGTGATGGCGCCAGTATATCCTCCTAGCAGGAAGTTTGCCACTGCTGTAAAGAGGTAGTCTGCAATCTGCCAAGTCAACATCTTTTTCTTACTGTTGGAAAAAGATGAAATAGCTAAGCAAAAAGCTCCGATGGCTGAACAGGTGAGGGCTAAGGTCATTATTGAGCGACAGAGACGCTGGCAGTAGCTGTATCAGTATCTCCTTGGATAACTGTTGTAGCTACTGAATCTGTATTTAGAGCATCTAGACGTGCTTGTAAGCTTGCCTTCACACTTGAGTTACCAACGGCATCAATTGCTGCTTGAGCATTAGTGATGGTTGTTGTGTTTGGTGACGCTTCAGCAGCAGCCACAGAGGCGTTAGCTGAAGCTTGGTTAGTTAGCTCAAGCGAAACAGCATCAATACGTGCTTGAAGTCGAGCTTTGCTTGCTGCATCTGTCAATGCTGAAACCGCACCTTGTGCTAAAGTTAGGTTATCTTGTGTTTGGTTGTCTTCAAGAGATTTGACAGATTCTTCAGCAGTTGCAACAGAAGAAGCGGTGTTAGTAGTTGAAGGGCTTGTTTGCTGGCTTGTTACAGGAGCTTTCTGATGCCCAAAAACCATATAAGTAGCAGCTGATAAGCCGACAACGACGATTGTAAGAAAGAGAAAAATCATTTCACTTTTGGATGATTTCATGTCCTAGTATCCTTTTATTTTAAATTAATGGAAAATCCCCATTCTCTTTTATTATAAAATAAAATCGCTAATTTTCCAAGAAATTTAAGATTAGAATTTAGAAGTTTAAAAAAAGAGCTTGTCTCTTTGTCTATAATCCATTAGAATAGAAATATCGGTTTAAAACCGAATACTTTAAAATAATGAGGAAAAAATTGTGTCCGTAAATTGGCAAGAAATTGCATTTAGTTTTTTAGGGGGCTTGGGTCTCTTCCTATTCTCAATCAAATATATGGGAGATGGCTTACAACAAGCCGCTGGGGACAAGCTGCGTTATTACATTGACAAATACACCAGTAATCCCTTTTTAGGTGTCTTAATTGGTATTGTCATGACTGCTCTTATCCAGTCGAGTTCAGGTGTGACTGTTATCACAGTTGGTCTGGTGTCAGCGGGTCTATTGACCCTACGTCAGGCGATTGGTATTGTCATGGGAGCAAATATCGGAACGACTGTGACTTCCTTCTTGATTGGATTTAAGTTGGGAGATTATGCTCTTCCTATGATTTTCGTAGGAGCTGCTCTGCTCTTTTTCACTAGCAATAAGCGTGTGAATAACTGGGGACGTATTCTTTTTGGTGTTGGGGGAATTTTCTTTGCCCTTAACTTAATGGGGGATGCGGTAGAGCCTTTGAAATCAGTCGATGCCTTTCGTGATTACTTAGCGACTCTTGGAGATAAACCTATCATGGGTGTCTTGATTGGTGCTGGTTTGACCATGCTTATCCAGTCCTCGGCAGCGACCATCGGTATCTTGCAGAGCCTTTACTCTGGAGGTCTCTTGGAGCTTAAAGGAGCCCTTCCAATCCTGTTTGGAGATAATATCGGAACGACTATCACAGCGGTATTAGCAGCCTTGGGTTCAAATATTGCAGCGAAGCGTGTGGCTGGTGCCCACGTGATGTTCAATGTGATCGGTACAGTACTCTGTATGATTTTCTTGGTTCCATTTACCATGATGATCCAGTGGTTCAAAAATCAACTCGGTTTGACACCAGAGATGACCATTGCCTTTGCTCATGGAACCTTTAATATCACCAATACCATTATTCAATTTCCATTTATAGGTGCCTTGGCTTACCTTGTGACTAAGATTATTCCAGGTGAGGATGAAGCACCTGCTAAGTACGAACCTATCTACTTGGAGCGTCACTTGATCACACAAGCACCATCGATCGCTTTGGGAAATGCCAAACGTGAATTGGTTCATTTGGCATCTTATGCTATTCAGTCTTTAGAGGCTGCCTATGCCTTTACCAAAACGTCTGATGACAAATACGCTGAAAAAGTTCATAAGTATGAAGAAGCCGTTAATACCATTGACGAAGCTTTGACAACTTACTTGATTGATATTTCCAACGAATCGCTTAGTCAGAGTGAAAATGAAGTCTTGGCAAGTGTCTTGGATTCCTCTCGTGACATCGAACGTATCGGTGACCATTCGGAAAACTTGGTAACCTTGACCAACTATATCATTTCTAAAAAGGTTACTTTCTCTGAGGAAGCTCAAAAAGAATTGGCAGACATTTATGACAGAACTCACAGCTTGGTCTTGGACAGTGTCCGTGTCTTGGTTGATAATGACAAAGTCTTGGCTGGTTCAGTCATTGAACGTCATAAGGAAATTGAGCATCTGGAGCGTCAACTACGTAAAATTCACACCAAACGTTTGAACAAGGGTGACTGTACAGCTCAGGCTGGTATCAACTACGTTGACATTTTGTCTCACTACACACGTATCACAGACCATGCCCTTAACCTCGTTCAAAAAGTAACAGAAGATATTATTTAAAAAAAGCACCTCGAGGTGCTTTTTTAATCGGCTTGCAAATCATATGAGATAGCGTATAATGGATAAGAAAAAGGAGGTTGGTCAAATGTACTACATCAAAGCAGATGCTTTTTTCTATGCTGATGAGGTCAAGCCAGCAGGTTATTTGGCTATTGATAAGGGCTTGTTTGGTGACTGGTCTGAGTCTGTTCCGATAGATGCTGAGCTGTTAGATTACTCTGTCTATGTGATTGCTCCTGGTCTGGTGGATACGCATATTCATGGCTTCGCGGGTCAAGATGTCATGGATAATTCGGCAGAAGGGCTAAAAATCATGAGTAAGGAGCTCTTATCGACGGGGGTGACGTCTTTTTTACCAACGACCTTGACTTCTTCTTTTGAGGCATTAAAAGAGGTTTCGGCAACCATTGCCAGTGTCAAAGGACAGGAAGAAGGTGCTAAGATTCAAGGCATTTATTTCGAAGGACCTTACTTTACTGAAGAGTTCAAAGGAGCTCAAAACCCAGCCTATATGAAGAATCCTAGTCTTGAGGAGTTTGCTTCTTGGCAAAAAGCTGCGCAGGGCTTGATCAAGAAAATAGCCCTAGCTCCAGAGCGAGAGGGCGTAGCGGACTTTGTCTCACATATGACAAAAGAGGGCGTTGTGGTTGCCTTGGGACATTCCAATGCGACTTATGAAGAAGCCCAAAGAGCCGTCCAATCAGGAGCGTCAGTCTGGGTTCATGCCTACAATGGCATGCGTGGTTTGACTCATCGTGAGCCTGGTATGGTCGGAGCAGTTTATCATTTACCTAATACCTATGCCGAGTTGATTTGTGATGGGCATCATGTGTCGCCAGTTGCCTGCGACATTTTGCTTCAGCAAAAGGGCAGTGACTACGTGGCGCTGATCACTGACTGTATGGCAGCAGGCGGTCAGCCCGACGGTGACTATATGTTGGGGGAATTTCCTGTTGAGGTGGCCAACGGTACTGCTAGGCTTAAGGAGGGTGGTAATCTAGCGGGCTCTATCCTACAACTCAAAGATGCTGTCAAAAATGTCCTTGATTGGGGACTAGCAGATTTATCCCAAGCCGTCAAAATGGCATCCTATATCCCAGCTAAGTCGCTTGGGCTAGAAAACACCTGTGGGCAGATCAAGGCAGGTCTGCCAGCAGATTTTATCATCTTGGACAAGGAAGCTCATCTCCTAGCCACCTTTTTGAACGGTCAGAAAGTTTGGGAAAAGCATTAGACAACAAGCATTTTTTCTGCTATAATATGTGTCAAGAAAGAGGGTTATTCTGATAGCTACTTGAAGCGAGTTTGGGAGAGTGTGAGCCAGACAGTAGTGGGAATGATTGGAGCTTTCCAAACTGCAATAGACAGTTTTTGTCATTAAAGAAATGAAGTAATAAATTAGGGTGGAACCGCGTCTCTACGCCCCTATGTCAGCTGGCATGGGTGTAGAAGATGGGGTTCTTTTTGATATAAGGACTGTATATGATTTATGGTTCTTGTCTTTGCCAAAAGATTACTTATTAAGTTAAGGCTGAATCGTTAGCAGATGAGATTATCTTTTGGCACTGTTCTTTTTGCCCAAAGGCGAGTGCAACGGCATTTTCAACTAATGCTTACGTGCAAAAAGCTGATTTTCAAATCTTGACAGGAGAGACAGACCTACCAATCTATACCTTTTCGTCTGGAAAACACCGTTACTATTGTAGTCATTGTCATAGCCAGCTGTTTCATGTCAAAGAGGAGCAACCTGATGTTCTCATGTTTGAAGTTTGGAACAATCGATACGTGTTCACAAGATTTGTCTCAATTAAAGAGAAAGCATATCAATAATGACATGATTTACGACTGGCTTCGTTGATTAAAAAACTGATTTGATAAACTAAAAGGAGTTAGATATGTCAAAAAAACTTACTTTTCAGGAAATCATCCTGACCTTACAACAATTTTGGAATGAACAAGGTTGTTTGCTGATGCAAGCCTATGACAATGAAAAAGGTGCAGGAACGATGAGTCCTTACACCTTCCTTCGTGCCATTGGTCCTGAACCTTGGAATGCAGCTTATGTGGAACCATCACGTCGTCCAGCAGATGGTCGCTACGGTGAAAACCCTAACCGTCTCTACCAACACCACCAATTCCAAGTGGTGATGAAACCTTCTCCAAGCAATATTCAAGAGCTTTACCTTGAGTCTTTGGAAAAATTGGGAATTAACCCGTTAGAGCACGATATCCGTTTCGTTGAGGACAACTGGGAAAACCCATCAACAGGTTCAGCTGGTCTTGGTTGGGAAGTTTGGCTTGATGGTATGGAAATCACGCAGTTTACTTACTTCCAACAAGTTGGTGGTTTGGCTACTAGCCCTGTCACTTCTGAGGTGACTTACGGACTAGAACGTTTGGCATCTTATATCCAAGAAGTGGATTCTGTCTATGATATCGAGTGGGCACCAGGTGTTAAATACGGTGAGATTTTTGTTCAACCTGAGTATGAACATTCAAAATACAGTTTTGAGGTATCAGATCAAGACATGCTTCTTGAAAACTTTGATAAGTTTGAAAAAGAAGCAGGTCGTGCCTTGGAAGAGGGCTTGGTTCATCCAGCCTACGACTACGTTCTCAAGTGTTCACACACTTTCAACTTGCTTGATGCGCGTGGAGCTGTTTCCGTAACAGAGCGTGCAGGCTACATTGCTCGTATTCGTAACCTTGCCCGTGTTGTTGCTAAGACTTTCGTCGCAGAACGTAAAAAACTTGGTTACCCACTTCTTGATGAAGCAACGCGTGCAGAATTACTAAAGGAGGACGCTGAATAATGACAAAGAATTTATTAGTAGAACTTGGTTTGGAAGAACTTCCAGCCTACGTTGTCACACCTAGCGAAAAACAATTGGGTGACAAGATTGCTGCTTTTTTGACAGACAACCGTTTGGACTTTGAAGCTATCCAAACCTTCTCGACACCACGTCGTTTGGCGGTGCGTGTGACGGGTCTTGCTGACCAACAAACAGACTTGACAGAAGATTTCAAAGGTCCTTCTAAGAAAATCGCCTTGGATGCCGATGGGAATTTCTCAAAAGCGGCACAAGGATTTGTTCGTGGAAAAGGCTTGACGGTTGACGACATCGAATTCCGTGACATCAAAGGTGAAGAGTATGTCTATGTGACTAAGCACGAAGCTGGTCAACCTGCTCGCGAAGTCCTTGCAGGTATTCCAGAGGTGCTGGCTAGTATGACTTTCCCAGTCAGCATGCACTGGGCAGCTAACAGCTTTGAGTACATCCGTCCTGTTCACACCTTAACTGTCCTCCTCGATGATGAGGCTTTGGAAATGGACTTCTTGGATATTCAGTCAGGTCGTGTCAGCCGTGGACACCGTTTCCTTGGTCAAGCAACAGAAATTGCCAATGCAGACAGCTATGAGGCTGACTTGCGTGCTCAATCTGTCATTGCTGACGCTAAAGAGCGTGAGGCTTTGATTGTTGAGCAAATCAAGGCTATCGAAAAAGAGCAGGGCGTTCAAGTCGAGATTGACGCTGACCTTCTCAATGAAGTCCTCAACTTGGTGGAATACCCAACAGCCTTCATGGGTTCTTTTGACACCAAATACCTTGAGGTTCCAGAAGAAGTTTTGGTGACGTCGATGAAAAACCACCAACGTTACTTTGTTGTCCGCGACCTTGATGGCAATTTGAAACCAAACTTCATCTCCGTTCGTAATGGTAATGCGGAGCATATCGAAAACGTGGTCAAAGGGAATGAAAAAGTGCTCGTGGCTCGTCTTGAAGATGGTGAGTTCTTCTGGCGTGAAGACCAAAAACTAAAAATTTCTGACCTTGTGGCTAAATTGGCTAACGTGACCTTCCATGAAAAAATTGGGTCACTGGCTCAACACATGAACCGTGCCAAGGTCATCGCTGCCTACCTTGCTCAAAAAGCGGGTCTTTCAGCAGATGAAGCAGCAGCTCTTGACCGTGCCGCAGACATCTACAAATTTGACCTCTTGACAGGTATGGTTGGTGAGTTTGATGAACTTCAAGGGATCATGGGTGAAAAATATGCCCTTCTTGCAGGTGAAAAGACAGCCGTAGCAGCAGCTATCCGTGAACACTACCTACCAAACTCAGCAGAAGGTGAGCTTCCAGAGACGAAGGTCGGTGCAGCGCTTGCCCTCGCTGACAAGCTTGATACCCTCTTTTCATTCTTCTCCGTTGGGCTTATCCCATCAGGTTCAAACGACCCTTATGCCCTTCGTCGTGCCACTCAAGGTATCGTTCGTATCTTGGATGCATTCGGCTGGAACATTCCCATGGATGAGCTTGTGGACGACATCTATGCTCTTAACTTTGATAGCTTGACTTATGACAATAAGGCTGATGTGATTAGCTTTATCAAGGCGCGTGTGGACAAGATGATGGGCAAAACACCAAAAGACATCAAAGAAGCTGTCCTTGCTGGTTCAACCTTTGTTGTTCCAGACATGTTAGCAGCGGCTAGCGCTCTACTTGAAGCAAGCAAGACTGACAACTACAAATCAGCCGTTGAAAGCTTGTCACGTGTCTTTAACTTGGCAGAAAAAGCTGACTCTTCTGTCACTGTCGACAGCTCGCTCTTTGAAAATGAGCAGGAAAAAGCTCTTGCCAAAGCTGTTTCAGACCTTGTCTTGACAGGAACTGCTAGCGATAAAGTAGCGCAGTTATTTGCCCTAAGCCCAGTCATCAATGACTTCTTTGACAACACCATGGTCATGGCGGAAGATGAAGCTGTGAAAAACAACCGCTTGGCTCTTCTTGCTGACTTGACAGCTAAGGCAGACAAGCTCGCGAAATTCAATCTTTTGAATACTAAGTAAAAAATAAATTATGAAAAACATAAAATTTCTTATTCTTGCTTTGTCTGCTGCCCTGCTAGTTGCATGTACTTCTGCAACTAAACTTGAATGGTTAGAGGGAAATTGGTATAGTAGTGATTGGAATGTGACCTATACCATTGAGAAAAAGAATGAACACTGGCTTATCACAAGTAAAAATGAAGTAATTGCCAATCATGCTAAACAAACGACTAATTCAGATGGAAATGTTGTTTTGACAGCTGATGATGGTACGCAATTTGTTATTGAAAAGGTATCTAAGTCCAAAATCAATTTCCAACAAGTTGCAGCTGATGGTGTTGTAGGCACGACAGCTAGTGTATTATTTGAAAAAGTGGCTGATTGAAAGGAGAAAAATGACACCAGAAAAAATTGCTCGCATCAACGAGTTAGCTAAAAAGAAAAAAACGCAAGGATTGACTGCCGAAGAAAAAGTAGAACAGGCAAAATTGCGTGAAGAATACATCGAAGGTTACCGTCGTGCTGTTCGTCATCACGTTGAGGGAATCAAGATTGTTGATGAAGAAGGTAATGACGTGACCCCAGAGAAACTTCGTCAAGTTCAACGTGAAAAAGGACTTCATGGACGTTCACTCGATGATCCTGAGTCATAAGAAGTGACAGATAAAAAGGGAGGACACTTTTGTCTTATCCCTTTTTGCGTGAAGCAAGGAATTATGATCTTGGAACAGTTTTAGGTGTTAGTTTAAGATCGGAGAAAAGTTATATGTCGCATAAAAAAGAAGAAAAGCAAGAGACTTCTGAACATGGGATGGTGAGGGGACTTGAAAATCGCCACGTTCAGCTCATTGCTATTGCTGGAACAATCGGAACGGGCCTCTTTTTAGGAGCAGGACGTTCCATCAGTTTGACAGGACCATCCATTATTTTAGTTTATCTTATCACTGGAGTCTTCATGTTCTTTATGATGAGAGCCATTGGTGAGATGCTCTATATGGATCCTAATCAGCATACCTTTATTAATTTTATTACCAAATATCTAGGTAAGGGTTGGGGATTTTTCTCTGGTTGGTCTTACTGGATTTCATTGATTTTCCTTGGAATGGCTGAAATTACTGCCGTTTCAACCTATGTTCAGTACTGGTTCCCAGCTTGGCCAGCTTGGTTGATTCAGCTAGTGTTTCTGATCTTATTGAGCTCAGTCAATCTGATTGCTGTTAAAATCTTTGGAGAAGCTGAGTTTTGGTTTGGAATGATTAAAATTATCACCATTCTTGGTTTGATAGCAACAGGTGTCTTTATGGTTTTGACAAACTTTGAGACTTCTGCTGGTCATGCTAGTTTGGCTAATATCACAGACCACTTTGAGATGTTTCCTAATGGTTGGGTTAGCTTTGTGATGACCTTCCAGATGGTTTTCTTCGCCTATCAAGCGATTGAATTTGTCGGTATCACAACTTCTGAAACAGCTAATCCTCGTAAGGTTTTGCCAAAAGCGATTCAAGAAATCCCAGTGCGTATTGTTATTTTCTACGTTGGTGCCTTGTTAGCTATTATGGCTATCTTCCCTTGGCGTCAGCTACCTATCGATGAGTCACCGTTTGTTATGGTTTTCAAATTAGCCGGTATCAAATGGGCCGCAGCTTTTATCAACTTTGTTGTTTTAACAGCTGCAGCTTCTTCCTTGAATTCAACTCTATACTCAACAGGACGCCACCTCTACCAATTAGCTAAGGAAGCTCCGACACCATTGATGACTCGTCTAGAATTAGACAAGTTGTCACGCACAGGTGTACCGAGCCCAGCTATTATTATCTCAGCTATCGTAATTGCTATTTCAGCCTTGATCAATGTCATTCCAGGTGTTTCTGACGCCTTCTCGTTGATTACAGCGTCCTCGTCTGGGGTTTACATCGCCATTTACATTTTAACAATGATTGCCCACATGCGTTATCGTCAGTCATCAGAGTTCATGGCAGATGGCTATCTAATGCCTGCCTATAAAGTCTTGAACCCTCTGACAATCGCCTTCTTTATCTTTGTTTTTGTTTGCCTCTTCTTACAAGACTCAACAGTAATCGGAGCTATTGGAGCAAGTATTTGGATTGTTCTGTTTGGAATTTATAGCCAAATCAAATTTAAAGGAAAATAATCACAAAAACGTCAGTTGCAGAGAACCTGCTGCTGATGTTTTTTATTGAAGAAGTTATTTTTATTAAATTTACTAAGATATTTTTGTATTTAAAAGAGGTAGCTGCTGAACAGATTCGGACCATAAGGAAAAGTTATGGATAGCTATAAATTATACTTATTTTTGTAATAGAAAGAAACATGTTATGCTAGATGTTATGAAAATAAGGAGTAAAAAAATGAAAAGAAAGCATTTAATTGGACTAATTGTAGCTGTTCTTGTGATAGCAGGAGTTATTTTGGCTTTTAATAAGAAATCAGATTCGAAATCAACAGGAGATAAAAAGATTGAGATAGTTGCTGCTACGGCAGGAGTGTCAAACCCCTTCACTTATAAAGAAGGTAATAAGCTAACAGGTTATGATGTGGAGTTACTCAATGAGATATTTAAGGATTCTAAAGAGTACAAGCTAACTTGGGAAACTGTTGAATTTGCTGGTATTTTATCTGGACTTGATTCAGATCGTTATACAATAGGAGCTAATAATTTTAGTTCCAATGCTGAACGTAAAGAAAAGTATCTCTTATCAGACCCTGTGGTAAAAAATCCAAATGTTATCGTTGTACGTAAAGATTCTGGAATCAACTCTTTATCTGACTTAGTTGGGAAGAAAGCTGTTACCGAAGTTGGAAATAGTGGAGCAACTATCCTAGAACAATTCAATAAAGAAAGTGATAGTAAGAAAATCGATATTACTTATACTAAAGAAGATATTTCGTCGCAGTTGTTAGCAATTGAATCGGGAACATATGATGCGAGAATCGTTAGTAAAATTTCTGCGGAAACGTTGATTAAGGATAACGGTTTTAATGATTTGAAAATTGTTGAATTAAGTTCTGAAGAAACAAATAATCTGGACGTCAATAGTTATTATTTAATTGCAAAGACTGATACAGGTAAGGCAGTCCAATTATTTATTAACAAACGTTTAAAAACATTAAAAGAAAATGGTGAGTGGGAAAAACTCAGCGAAAAATTCTTTGGAGCTAACCAGTTACCAAGTAAAGACTAGGAGAATTGCGATATGGGGATAAAGATGATTGCAACTGGCGACTCATTGTTTTCTAGTCGTCGCTTGAAGCACCGATTGCCAGAAGATATCACCTCTCTTTTTCAAGAAGCGGACTTATCTTTTACAAACGCAGAGTTTACAACACCAACTAAATCAAGACCGGTAGCAGCTGGACGAGGTTATGTTACCAGTGTAAGGCCAGACACTTTGGGAGAATTCCAAAGTTTAGGGATTAACTACGTTTCGTTTGCCAACAACCACTCAGGTGATTTTGGGATTGAGGGGATTAGAGATACGCTTGAGGCTGCTAGGCAGTATGGACTGACCCCTTTAGGAATTGGTGAGAGTTTATTTGAAGCACGAAAACCTGTTTTTTATGATCATCCTGAAGGAAGGCTTGCTTTTATTACAATTGATGTTACACGATCAGAGGTTTTCATAGCAAGCGATGCTGGAAACGGTGTACCTGCACGTCCAGGTGTAAATGCTTTGCGTTTTGAAAGTCATTATCAGCTCCCAGAAGAGGCATTCAGACAATTAGCTGAAATTGATGAAAAGTTAGGGACAAGAGCAAGTATGATACATGGAAATGTGATAGAGACTTTTGATCCAGATAATACTAGTCACTTCAAGTTTGGATCTCTATTTGAGAAATATGTTCAGATTGAAAAAGGGCCGGACTATCGTGTCAAAACTATTGCTAATCCTAGTGATAAATCAGAGAATTTGAAACAAATTCAAGATGCTAAAAAAAGAGCAGATTATGTTATCGTTAGTATTCATACTCATGAAGGAAAAAATGAAGATTGGTATCATGATTATCCAGCCGATTTCGTAGAAGAATTTTCGAGAGAAGCAATAGACAGTGGTGCGGATGTTATTATAGGTCACGGTGCTCATATGACCCGAGGTGTAGAAATATATAAGGAAAAGCCGATTTTTTATAACCTAGGTAGTCTACTCATGGAATTTGAAGCAGGTGAATCTATTATTCCCCCTGAAATGTATGAAGCATATGGTTATTCTAGAGACGCTGTTCCATCGGATCTACATGGTAATCGTGTAAAAGACCAGTCTGGTAATTTTATTGGTTTCTATTCTGATCCAGTATTTTCACAGAATTTAATTGCTGAGATTGAGTTTACAGATAAGATTAACTTTAGATTATTGCCTATTGATCTACATTTAACACATGATCAAGTCACTAAGAGAGGTTTACCAACAATTTCTGATGATACAAATAAGCAGTATATTTTAGAACGCTTGAATAGTATTAGTTACCATGCGAGTTTTGAATTAAAAGATGGATGGATTAAACTAAAATAGTGGAAAGATAACTGGAGTTATTTAGCGAAAAGTCTGAGATACTCTCTCAGACTTTTTAACTTCACCATTTAACAAGATGGTTTAAAATTATGTTATAATAGTCACAATCGTTATGATAAGATGATTAAAGAGGTTTTGTCTATTTGAAAACGTCAAGGGACTTGCCTATTCTCACGGAGAAGATTCAGCACTATTAAAGGAGTATGTCATGTATAAGGACGATAGTTTGACCCTACATACTGATCTATATCAAATTAACATGATGCAGGTTTATTTTAACCAAGGCATCCACAATAAAAAGGCGGTTTTTGAGCTTTATTTTCGTCAGCTACCTTTTAAAAATGGCTACGCTGTTTTTGCGGGTTTGGAGCGCGTGATTGCTTATTTGGAGCAGTTGCGTTTTTCAGAGACAGACTTGGCTTATTTAAAAGAGCAGGGCTATCCAGAAGACTTTTTGGCTTATTTGGCTGATTTTAAATTGGAACTCAGCATTCGTTCAGCTAAGGAGGGAGACTTGGTCTTTGCCAATGAACCGATTGTGCAGGTAGAAGGTCCTCTTGCTCAATGTCAGTTGGTTGAAACAGCTCTGCTCAATATCATCAACTATCAAGTTTTGATTGCAACCAAGGCAGCTCGTATCAAGTCAGTGATTGAGGACGAGCCGCTTTTAGAATTTGGTAGCCGTCGTGCTCAAGAGATGGATGCTGCTATCTGGGGAACGCGTGCAGCTGTTATTGGCGGAGCTGATGCTACGTCAAATGTACGTGCTGGAAAACTCTTTGATATTCCTGTGTCAGGGACACACGCGCATGCTCTTGTTCAGACCTATGGCAATGACTATGAGGCCTTCAAGGCTTATGCAGCAACTCATAAGGACTGTGTTTTCTTAGTTGATACCTACGATACTCTTAAAATTGGTGTACCTGCAGCTATTCGTGTTGCCAAGGAATTGGGTGATCAGATCAATTTCCTCGGTGTTCGTTTGGACTCTGGCGACTTGGCTTACCTGTCTAAACAGGTTCGTAAGCAGCTGGATGCGGCTGGTTTTGAAGATGCTCGCATTTATGCCTCAAATGACCTTGATGAAAATACCATTCTCAACCTCAAGATGCAAAAGGCTAAGATTGATGTCTGGGGTGTCGGTACCAAGCTAATTACGGCCTACGACCAGCCAGCCCTAGGTGCCGTTTACAAGATTGTCTCTATCGAGGATGACAAGGGACAGATGAAGGACACCATCAAGTTGTCTAACAATGCGGAGAAGGTTTCGACTCCTGGTAAGAAGCAGGTCTGGCGTATTACTAGTAATGCTAAGGGCAAGTCAGAGGGGGATTACATCACTTTTGCAGATGTTGATGTCAATAGCCAAGCAGAACTTCATATGTTCCATCCTACCTATACTTACATCAGTAAGACCGTCAAGGATTTCAAGGCTGTGCCGCTCTTGGTGGATATTTACAAAGACGGTCAGCTCATCTATGAAAAGCCTACTCTAGCTCAAATTAAAGAATACGCTAAAGAACAACAGGATGCCCTTTGGAATGAATACAAGCGTGTGCTCAATCCACAAGATTACCCAGTTGACCTAGCCAAAGACGTCTGGGACAACAAGATGACCTTGATTGACCGCGTCCGTAAAGAAACATATAGCTCAGCTGAATAAGGAGAAGTTATGACGTTACAAAAAACGATTATCAAAGAATTGGGCGTTAAAGCGACCATTGATCCTAAAGAAGAAATTCGCAAATCTATTGACTTTCTCAAGGAGTACATGCTCAAGCATCCTTTCTTGAAAACTTATGTCTTAGGTATTTCAGGCGGTCAGGATTCAAGTTTAGCAGGTCGTCTCGCTCAGCTTGCTATGGAAGAACTTCGTTCGGAAACGGGTAAGCAAGACTATCGTTTCATCGCAGTGCGTTTACCATTTGGCATTCAAGCAGATGAAGACGATGCCCAGCGTGCCCTTGCCTTTATCCAGCCAGATGTCAGCCTCGCTGTTAACATCAAGGAAGCTGTTGATGGGCAAGTAGCGGAGCTAGCCAAGGCGGGTGTGACAGTTTCGGACTTTAACAAAGGTAATATCAAGGCTCGTCAACGCATGATTACTCAGTATGCCATTGCTGGGGAAAATAGCGGAGCAGTTATCGGAACGGACCACGCTGCTGAGAATTTGACAGGCTTTTTTACCAAGTTTGGTGACGGCGGAGCAGATATCCTACCTCTTTTCCGACTCAACAAACGCCAAGGGGCTGCCTTGTTGAAAGAGCTTGGTGCTGATCCAGCTCTCTACGAAAAAGTCCCAACCGCAGACCTCGAAGAAGACAAACCAGGCATTGCAGATGAAGTTGCTCTTGGTGTAACCTACACCGAAATCGACGACTACCTGGAAGGAAAAACCGTCTCAGAACAAGCCCAAACAACTATTGAAAATTGGTGGAAGAAAGGGCAACACAAACGCCACCTGCCGATTACAGTCTTTGATGACTTTTGGAAATAAAACAGTCCAGTGGACTGTTTTATCCTGAGCTTAGAAACCAGAAAGCGAAGTAAGTCCAGAGGACTGTTTTATCCTGAGCTTAGAAACCAGAAAGCGAAGCAAGTCCAGAGGACTGTTTTATCCTGAGCTTAGAAACCAGAAAGCGAAGCAAGTCCAGTGGCCTGTTTTATCCTGAGCTTAGAAACCAGAAAGCGAAGCAAGTCCAGTGGCCTGTTTTATCCTGAGCTTAGAAACCAGAAAGCGAAGTCAGTTTATCACTGTGTTTACATACTAGAAGACCTGTCTCTTGATTCGATCGAGAAACAGGTCTATTTTTGTTTGAATTAACTGAAAATTTCGTCAACTCTTGCAATCCTTTTCAGAAAGGTTATAATGGAGGTATAGCACATTTTGAAAGGAGATTTTATGTCTCAATTAACACTAGATTTTACTGAAAAACTATTCGCAGATTATGAAGCCAATGCTAAATACCGTGCGATTGAAAATGCAGTAACCCATAACGGGCTTTTGAAATCTTTGGAGACCCGTCAGTCGGCTATTGATAATGACTATGTCTTTTCGATTGATTTGACCAAAGATGCGGTTTCAAACCAGAAAGCATCAGGACGTTGCTGGATGTTTGCGGCACTTAATACCTTCCGCCATAAACTGATTTCAGAGTTTAAATTGGACAATTTTGAACTGTCACAAGCCCACACCTTCTTTTGGGACAAGTATGAAAAATCAAATTGGTTCTTGGAGCAAATCATTGCCACAGCAGACCAAGAAACAAGTAGCCGTAAGGTTAAATTTCTCCTTGATACGCCTCAACAAGACGGTGGTCAGTGGGACATGGTCGTTGCTCTCTTTGAAAAATACGGTGTTGTTCCTAAGTCTGTTTACCCTGAGTCAATCTCATCAAGTGCCAGCCGTGAACTCAACCAGTATTTGAATAAATTACTCCGCCAAGATGCTCAGATTTTGCGAGACTTGATAGCGACTGGTGCCGATGTGCAGACTGTTCAAGCTAAGAAAGAAGAGCTCTTGCAGGAAATTTTCAACTTCTTAGCGGTTAATCTAGGATTGCCACCACGTCAGTTTAACTTTGCCTATTGTGACAAGGATAATAACTATCAGACAGAAGAAAACATCACGCCACAAGCTTTCTTCGATAAGTACGTAGGGCTTAAACTGTCAGATTATGTTTCCGTTATCAATGCCCCAACCAAAGACAAACCTTACGGCAAATCTTACACGGTCGAGTTGCTTGGAAATGTCGTTGGTAGTCCAGCTGTCCGTTATATCAATCTTGATATGGATCGCTTCAAAGAGTTAGCTATTGCTCAGATGCAAGCAGGCGAGTCTGTTTGGTTCGGTTCTGATGTTGGTCAGTCTAGCGACCGTCAGACAGGTATTATGGCGACAAACACCTATGATTTCGATGCTGCTCTTGATATCCAGTTCACGCAGGACAAGGCTGGCCGTTTGGATTATAGCGAGAGCTTGATGACGCATGCCATGGTATTGACAGGTGTAGATTTGGATGAGAATGGCAAAGCTATCAAATGGAAAGTTGAGAATTCATGGGGAGATAAGGTTGGTCAGAAAGGTTACTTCGTTGCTTCTGACGCTTGGATGGATGAGTACACTTACCAGATTGTCGTCCGTAAAGAATTTTTGACAGCAGAAGAACTAGCAGCTTATGAAGCAGAGCCACAAGTTCTTGCTCCTTGGGATCCAATGGGAGCACTAGCTAAATAATATCGCTAGTAGACTAATCTTTTAGAGGCTAGCTAAATAATTAGTACTTTATCATATCTAAAAAACCACCTTTTCATTGAAAAGGTGGTTTTTATTGGCTCTATAATATCTGTAGTGGGTAAATCTCATTCAGATATTATAGGGCTTTTTAGCGGTATGAAAAAAGTCCCACATGACTTATAATGAAAAGC
>NZ_JAFBEI010000033.1 GCF_016908655.1 Streptococcus saliviloxodontae | reverse complement strand
ATTCTCATCGCTTTAAACATGCAAAAAGAGAGAACCAATCTGATTCTCTCTCGCTGCTGATTATAAGTCAACCCACTACAGTTGACAAAGAGCCATAAAAAAACGCCATAATATCTGAAGAAGACTTTTCTCTAAAGATATTATAGGGTTTTTGAAATGGTTAATGACTCTAGATTAATAAGTTAAAACGAAGTATTTTTTCTTACCACGACGGATAACAGTTAATTCGTTATCAATTTTATCGCTTTCTGAGAGAGTGTAATCTAAATCTTGGATACGTTCGCCGTTGATGTAGATAGCTCCATTTTGGACATCTTCACGAGCCTGGCGTTTTGATGGTGAAATCTTAGAAGAAACAAGAAGTTCAACGATGTTGAGATTGTCATCTGATTGGACAGCGTAGTTTGGAACGTTACTGAGTCCTTGTTTGAGTTCTTTGGCAGAAAGATTTTTGATATTTCCAGCAAAGAGCTGCTCTGTGATGTTAAGGGCTTGTTGGTAAGCTTCTTCGCCGTGAACGAGTGTGACAACTTCACGAGCTAAGATTTTCTGTGCCAAACGTTCATGACGAGCTTGGTCGAATTCTTTTTCGATTTCAGCGATTTCATCTAGTGAGAGGAAGGTAAAGATTTTAAGGAAACGAACAGCATCATCATCCATAACGTTGAGCCAGAATTGGTACATTTCGTATGGTGATGTCTTGTCTGCATCCAACCAGACAGCATTTCCTTCTGATTTACCGAATTTTTTACCAGTTGAGTCGGTAATCAGTGGAACGGTCATGACGTGACCAGTCTTGTCTGCTTTGCGGCGGAGCAATTCTGTTCCGGCAGTCATGTTTCCCCATTGGTCAGAACCACCGATTTGAAGGGTAACGTTGTGTTTATCGTTGAGTTCGTAGAAATCATAGCCTTGCATGATTTGGTAGGCGAATTCTGTATATGAGATACCTGTTTCGATACGTTTTTTAACCGATTCTTTACTCATCATGTAGTTAACAGTAAAGTATTTCCCGACATCACGAAGAAAATCGATAAAGCTGACAGATCCGAACCAGTCGTAGTTGTTGACCATCTCAGCTTTGTTGTCGCCGTTTTCAAAATCGAGGAAACGAGAGAGTTGACCTTGGATTTTAGTGACCCAACCATCAACGGTATCTTTGGTTTGAAGGCTACGCTCTGCATCTTTGAAAGAAGGGTCTCCGATAAGGCCAGTTGCACCACCTACAAGAGCGTAAGGTTTATGTCCTGCTAGTTGCAAGCGACGTGATGTTAGGATAGCAACCAAGTGTCCAAGGTGGAGGCTATCAGCTGTTGGGTCATAACCTGTGTAATAGGATACTTGCCCTTCTGTTAATGCTGTTACTAATGCTTCTTCGTCGGTCGTTTGAAAGACCAAGCCACGTTCTTTAAGTTCTTCGAAAATATTCACGAGCTTTCTCCTTTATAAAATTCATAGTTTACAGGCTATTATATCAAAAATGGCTCTTCGAGTGCAAGCTTTATCAAAGTTTGGTATAATGAATCTCGAGGTATTTTTATGTTTAATTTTAGAAAGAAAGAGAAAAAGGATAAAGATGCTCAGCGTTTAGATGCTCTGGATTTTGTTAGTATCTTTATGAGGACTCTGAAACTTCTATCTGATTTTGTTTATGTATTGCTTATTTTAATGATGATGCTAGGTGCTGGGATAGGTCTCGGTTATCTTGGGAGTCAGATTGATAATGTTAAGGTGCCAAGTCAAGAAACCCTGGTTAAGCAGGTTAATTCGGTGACCTTAGTCTCTCAAATGTCTTATTCAGATGGTTCTTTGATTTCTGACTTGGATACAGACTTATTGAGAACACCTGTTGAGAGCTCTGCTATTTCTCAAAACATTAAACATGCTATTGTATCAACCGAGGATGAAAATTTTGAGACTCACAAGGGTGTTGTTCCCAAAGCCGTCTTTAGAGCGCTTTTAACTTCGGTAGTGGGCCTAGGAGAGACCAGTGGTGGGTCAACCTTGACTCAGCAGTTAATCAAGCAACAGATTCTAGGGGATGATCCGACTTTTAAGCGTAAGGCTAAGGAGCTCATCTATGCCTTGGCTCTTGAGCGGTACATGGATAAGGATGCCATCTTGACAGCTTATCTCAATGTATCTCCGTTCGGGAGAAATAATAAAGGGCAGAATATTGCTGGTGTTGAAGAGGCAGCTCAAGGGATATTTGGGGTTTCGGCAAAGGATTTGACGATTCCTCAGGCTGCTTTCATTGCGGGATTGCCTCAGAGCCCAATTGTCTATTCTCCTTATAATTCCGATGGTAGCCTTAAGGATGCTGATGATTTATCTTATGGGGTTAAGAGGGAGCAGGCTGTTCTTTATAACATGTATCGTTCCTCTTATTTGACCAAGGAAGAGTACGATACCTATAAGTCTTATGACATCACGCAGGATTTCCTGAGTTCAGGTGTTGCTGAGACGACTTCACATGATTATCTGTATTATGCTGTTTTTGATGAAGCACAAGATTTGATGTACGATTACCTCATCAAGCGTGACGGTGTTTCTGATCAGGACTTGAAGAATGATAAGACGAAGCAGGCTTATCAGCAGTTGGCAAAAGAAACTTTGAAAACGGGTGGCTATACAATTAAGACGACTATCAATAAGTCTATCTATGCAGCTATGCAGACGGCTGCAGCTAACTATGGTTCTCTTTTGGATGATTCGACGGGTCAGGTTCAGATGGGGAATGTCTTGATGGACAATTCGACGGGGGCGATTTTAGGATTTGTTGGTGGACGTGATTATAATGAAAACCAGAATAACCATGCCTTTAATTCTTACCGTTCCCCAGGATCCTCTATCAAGCCGATTTTGGCTTATAGTATCGGTATTGATCAAGGTTTCCTTGGTTCGGCATCTATTTTGTCTAACTATCCTGCAACTTTTTCAAGTGGTGAAAAAATCATGCATGATACTAGTGAAGGGACAGGGATGATGACACTTCAAGATGCTCTTAATTCTTCTTGGAACATCCCTGCCTACTGGACCTATCAAAAACTTCTCAATGAAGGTGTTGATGTCAAATCGTATATGTCTAAGATGGGCTATACGATTGATGATTACAATATCGAGAGTCTTCCTCTAGGTGGTGGGATAGATGTGTCGGTCTTCCAACAGACTAATGCCTATCAAACGTTGGCAAACGGTGGTGTTTATAATAAGGGGCACATGGTTGAGAGTATTGTTGATAGTGATGGTGACGTTATTTATCAACATGAAGCAGCTCCTGTTCGTGTCTATTCAGCTGCGACAGCTAGCATCATGGAAGAATTACTACGTGGTGTGATTAAGTCGGGAACAACGACTAGCTTTAAGTCTGTTTTGACAGGTTTGAATGCGACAGCAGGAAATGCAGACTGGGTCGGCAAGACAGGGACTTCTAATAACTACGTCGATTCTTGGTTAGTTGTTTCAACGCCAAAAGTAACACTAGGTTCTTGGTCTGGTCATGATGATAACTCGCCAATGTCTAATAGTTCCGGAACAAATAACAATCGTTATATTGCGAATTTGGTTAATAGTATTTATCAAGCGGCGCCAGATGTGCTAGGGGTATCGGATAAATTCTCCCTAGATTCGAGTGTCATTAAATCAACCGTTCTCAAATCTACAGGTCTTAAAGCGGCGACGGTCTCTGTCAATGGTTCTAATATCTCAGTCTCAGGTGAGACAACGACAAGTTATTGGGCTAAAAATGGAGCTGGCAATACGGTCTATAAATTTGCGATGGGTGGCTCAGATAGTGATTATCAAGACGCTTGGCAAAAAATTCTAAGCGGCAAGTAAAACCTTGCAAAAATAGGAAAAATAAGGTATAATATAGTTAACTATTTGTCGTCTGTTTTAGTTGAAATATTGTCCAACTAAAACTAACAGCAGTTAAATCAAGCTTTTATCAGTCAGATTTAGCTGCTCTTTTTGTGCCTATTTTTTAAAGAAAGGATCTTTGTAACATACATTTAAAGATTCAGAAAATAGCTAAAAGGTCAAATGATTAATGCTACTTACTTAACAAAGTAAGTCCTAATAAGAAAAGGAGCGAAAACTTGGCAGGACATGAAGTTCAGTACGGAAAACACCGTACACGTCGTAGCTTTTCAAGAATCAAAGAAGTTCTTGATTTACCAAATTTGATTGAAATTCAAACAGACTCATTCCAAGATTTCTTGGATTCAAGTCTTAAGGAAGTCTTTGAAGATGTACTTCCTATCTCAAACTTCACAGATACTATGGAGCTTGAGTTTGTTGGTTATGAGTTGAAAGAACCTAAATACACACTTGAAGAAGCGCGTGCACACGATGCTCACTATTCAGTTCCACTTTTTGTAACCTTCCGTTTGGTTAACAAGGAAACTGGTGAAATCAAAACACAAGAGGTCTTCTTCGGTGATCTTCCTTACATGACTGAAATGGGTACCTTTATCATCAACGGTGCAGAGCGTATTATCGTTTCTCAGTTGGTGCGTTCACCAGGTGTTTATTTCAATGATAAGGTTGATAAAAACGGTAAAGTTGGTTACGGTTCAACTGTAATTCCTAACCGTGGTGCATGGCTTGAGCTTGAAACAGATGCAAAAGACATCGCCTACACTCGTATCGACCGTACACGTAAGATTCCATTCACAACCTTGGTTCGTGCTCTTGGTTTCTCAGGTGACGATGAAATCGTTGATATCTTTGGTGATAGCGATCTTGTTCGTAACACTATCGAAAAAGATATCCACAAAAACCCATCAGATTCACGTACAGACGAAGCGCTTAAAGAAATTTACGAACGTCTTCGTCCAGGTGAACCTAAGACTGCTGACTCATCACGTAGCCTCTTGCTTGCTCGTTTCTTCGATGCACGTCGCTATGACTTGGCAGCCGTAGGTCGTTACAAAGTTAACAAAAAATTGAATGTTAAGACACGTCTTCTTAACCAAACAATTGCTGAAAACTTGATCGATGCTGAAACAGGTGAAATCCTTGTTGAAGCAGGCACTGTTATGACACGTGATGTGATTGATTCAATCGCAGAGCACCTTGACGGTGACCTTAACAAGTTCGTTTACACACCAAATGATTTTGCTGTCATTACTGAACCTGTTATCCTTCAAAAATTCAAGATTGTTGCTCCAACGGATCCAGATCGCGTTGTAACAATCGTTGGTAATGCAAATCCTGATGATAAGGTTCGTGCATTGACAACTGCGGATATCTTGGCTGAGATGAGCTACTTCCTTAACCTTGCTGAAGGTCTTGGAAAAGTAGACGATATCGACCACTTGGGTAACCGTCGTATTCGTGCCGTTGGTGAATTGCTTGCTAACCAATTCCGTATTGGTCTTGCTCGTATGGAACGTAACGTTCGTGAGCGTATGTCAGTACAAGACAATGAAGTCTTGACACCACAACAAATCATCAATATCCGCCCTGTTACAGCTGCAATCAAAGAATTCTTTGGTTCATCACAGTTGTCACAGTTCATGGACCAACACAACCCGCTTTCTGAGTTGTCACACAAACGTCGTTTGTCTGCCTTGGGACCTGGTGGTTTGACACGTGACCGTGCTGGATATGAAGTGCGTGACGTGCACTACACTCACTATGGTCGTATGTGTCCGATTGAAACGCCTGAGGGACCAAACATCGGTTTGATCAACAACTTGTCATCATTCGGTCACTTGAACAAATATGGTTTCATCCAAACACCATATCGTAAAGTTGACCGTGCTACTGGTGTTGTTACCAATGAAATTCAATGGTTGACAGCCGATGAAGAAGATGAATTCACAGTTGCACAGGCTAACTCAAAACTTAATGAAGATGGTACTTTTGCAGAAGAAATCGTTATGGGTCGTCACCAAGGTAACAACCAAGAGTTCCCTGCAAGTATCGTTGACTATGTTGACGTTTCTCCAAAACAGGTAGTTGCGGTAGCGACAGCATGTATTCCTTTCTTGGAAAACGATGACTCTAACCGTGCCCTCATGGGTGCCAACATGCAACGTCAGGCTGTGCCATTGATCGATCCAAAAGCACCTTACGTTGGTACTGGTATGGAATATCAAGCAGCCCACGATTCAGGTGCCGCTGTTATTGCTAAACACGATGGTAAGGTTGTTTACTCAGATGCTGACAAGGTAGAGGTTCGTCGTGAAGATGGTTCACTTGATGTTTACCAAGTAACTAAGTTCCGTCGTTCAAACTCAGGTACAGCTTACAACCAACGTACACTCGTTAAGGTTGGCGATATCATTGAAAAAGGTGACTTCATCGCTGATGGACCATCTATGGAAAATGGGGAAATGGCCCTTGGTCAAAACCCTATCGTTGCCTACATGACATGGGAAGGTTACAACTTCGAGGATGCCGTTATCATGTCTGAACGTCTTGTGAAAGAAGATGTTTATACATCAGTTCACTTGGAAGAATTTGAATCAGAAACACGTGATACAAAGCTTGGGCCTGAAGAAATTACTCGTGAAATTCCAAACGTTGGTGAAGAAGCCCTCAAAGACCTTGACGAAATGGGTATTATCCGTATCGGTGCTGAGGTTAAAGAAGGCGACATCCTTGTTGGTAAAGTAACACCTAAGGGTGAAAAAGACCTTTCAGCTGAAGAACGTCTCTTGCACGCTATCTTCGGTGATAAATCACGTGAAGTTCGTGATACATCACTTCGTGTTCCTCACGGTGGAGATGGTATCGTTCGCGATGTTAAGATCTTTACACGTGCTAACGGTGATGAATTGCAATCAGGTGTTAACATGCTTGTTCGCGTCTACATCGCTCAAAAACGTAAGATCAAGGTCGGAGATAAGATGGCCGGTCGTCACGGAAACAAAGGGGTTGTTTCTCGTATCGTTCCTGTTGAAGACATGCCTTACCTTCCAGACGGAACTCCAGTTGATATCATGTTGAACCCTCTTGGGGTGCCATCACGTATGAACATCGGTCAGGTTATGGAACTTCACTTGGGTATGGCTGCTCGTAACTTGGGTATCCATATTGCAACACCAGTCTTTGACGGAGCTTCTTCAGAAGACCTTTGGTCAACAGTACAAGAAGCTGGTATGGACTCAGATGCTAAGACAGTTCTTTATGACGGTCGTACGGGTGAACCATTTGATAATCGTGTATCAGTTGGTGTCATGTACATGATCAAACTTCACCACATGGTTGATGATAAACTTCACGCTCGCTCAGTTGGACCTTACTCACTTGTTACTCAACAACCACTTGGAGGTAAAGCTCAATTTGGTGGACAACGTTTCGGTGAGATGGAGGTTTGGGCCCTTGAAGCTTACGGTGCATCAAACGTTCTTCAAGAAATCTTGACTTACAAGTCAGATGATGTCACTGGTCGTTTGAAAGCTTATGAAGCCATCACTAAAGGAAAACCAATTCCAAAACCAGGTGTGCCAGAATCATTCCGAGTTCTTGTCAAAGAATTGCAATCTCTTGGTCTTGATATGCGTGTCCTTGACGAAGATGACAATGAAGTAGAACTTCGTGATCTTGACGAAGGTGAAGATGATGATGTGATGCACGTTGATGATCTTGAAAAAGCGCGTGAAAAACAAGCACAAGAAGCTGCAGAACTTGCTACTGCAAATACATCAGAAGAAAAATAAGCGTGAGATAGCGAAGCTATCGCCATAATTGTCTCACTCAACATTATTCAGTGAGGTGAAAACGTATTTTATACTGGTACGTTTTTATCCAGCTGAAGCATAAAACTCTTGATGATAGCTCTGCTATTGTCAAAAGAAAAAAGAAAGGTAAAACTAGTGGTTGACGTAAATCGTTTTAAAAGTATGCAAATCACATTAGCCTCACCTAGTAAAGTCCGCTCATGGTCTTATGGTGAAGTTAAAAAACCTGAAACAATCAACTACCGTACGTTGAAACCAGAACGTGAAGGACTTTTTGATGAAGTGATCTTTGGTCCTACAAAGGACTGGGAATGTGCGTGTGGTAAATATAAACGTATCCGTTACAAAGGTATTGTTTGTGACCGCTGTGGTGTTGAGGTAACTCGTGCCAAAGTTCGTCGTGAACGTATGGGACACATCGAATTGAAAGCTCCTGTATCACATATCTGGTACTTCAAGGGAATTCCATCTCGTATGGGTCTTACGCTTGACATGAGCCCACGTGCTCTTGAGGAAGTGATCTACTTCGCAGCTTATGTGGTTATTGACCCTATGGAGACACCACTTGAGCCTAAGTCACTCTTGACAGAACGTGAATATCGTGAAAAATTACAAGAGTATGGACATGGTTCATTTGTGGCTAAAATGGGTGCCGAAGCTATCCAAGATCTTCTTAAACGTGTTGACTTGGAGGCTGAAATCGCTGAATTGAAAGAAGAATTGCGTACAGCATCTGGTCAAAAACGTGTCAAAGCTGTTCGTCGTTTGGACGTTCTTGATGCCTTCTACAAATCTGGTAACAAACCAGAGTGGATGGTGCTTAACATCTTGCCAGTTCTCCCACCAGATCTTCGTCCGATGGTTCAATTGGATGGTGGGCGTTTCGCAGCGTCTGACTTGAATGACCTCTATCGTCGTGTTATCAACCGTAACAACCGTTTGGCACGCCTTTTGGAACTTAATGCTCCAGGAATCATCGTGCAAAATGAAAAACGTATGTTGCAAGAAGCGGTTGATGCGCTTATCGACAACGGTCGTCGTGGTCGTCCAATTACTGGACCAGGTAGCCGCCCACTTAAATCTCTCAGCCACATGCTGAAAGGTAAACAAGGTCGTTTCCGTCAAAACTTGCTCGGTAAACGTGTTGACTTCTCAGGACGTTCCGTTATCGCTGTTGGTCCAACCCTTAAAATGTATCAATGTGGTGTGCCACGTGAAATGGCTATCGAGCTCTTCAAACCATTTGTGATGCGTGAAATCGTTGCACGTGATATCGTGCAAAACGTTAAGGCTGCAAAACGTCTTATCGAACGTGGCGATGACCGTATCTGGGATATTCTTGAAGAGGTTATCAAAGAACACCCAGTTCTTCTTAACCGCGCCCCTACCCTTCACCGTTTGGGTATCCAAGCCTTCGAACCTGTTCTTATCGATGGTAAAGCGCTCCGCCTTCACCCACTTGTATGTGAGGCCTACAATGCCGACTTCGATGGTGACCAAATGGCCATCCACGTCCCATTGTCAGAAGAAGCACAAGCAGAAGCTCGTCTTCTCATGCTTGCCGCAGAGCACATCCTTAACCCTAAAGACGGTAAACCAGTCGTAACTCCATCTCAGGATATGGTTCTTGGTAACTACTATCTTACAATGGAAGATGCTGGTCGTGAAGGTGAAGGTATGGTATTTAAAGACCGTGATGAAGCTGTTATGGCTTACCGCAATGGCTATGCTCACTTGCACTCACGTGTTGGTATCGCTGTTGATAGCATGCCGAATAAACCTTGGAAAGACAACCAACGTCATAAAGTGATGATCACAACTGTTGGTAAAATCTTGTTTAATGATGTCATCCCTGATGATCTACCATACTTGCAAGAACCTACTAACGCTAACTTGACAGAAGGTACACCAGATAAATACTTCTTGGAACCAGGTACTGATATCAAACCAGTTATTGAATCATTAGACATCAATGTTCCATTCAAGAAGAAAAACCTTGGAAATATCATCGCTGAAACGTTCAAACGTCTCCGTACAACAGAAACATCTGCCTTCCTTGACCGTTTGAAAGACCTTGGTTACTACCATTCAACACTTGCTGGTTTGACAGTGGGTATTGCCGATATCCCAGTTATTGACAACAAGGCTGAGATTATCGATGCTGCTCACCACCGTGTTGAAGAAATCAATAAAGCCTTCCGTCGCGGTTTGATGACAGATGATGACCGTTACATCGCTGTTACAACAACATGGCGTGAAGCTAAAGAAGCACTTGAAAAACGTCTGATTGAAACACAAGATCCTAAGAACCCAATCGTTATGATGATGGACTCAGGAGCTCGTGGTAACATCTCTAACTTCTCACAGCTTGCCGGTATGCGTGGTTTGATGGCTGCTCCTAACGGACGTATCATGGAATTGCCTATCCTATCAAACTTCCGTGAAGGTCTTAGCGTTTTGGAAATGTTCTTCTCAACTCACGGTGCTCGTAAAGGTATGACCGATACAGCCCTTAAGACAGCCGACTCAGGTTACCTTACACGTCGTTTGGTTGACGTTGCCCAAGACGTTATCATCCGTGAAGATGACTGTGGAACAGACCGTGGTCTTCTCATTTCAGCTATCACAGATGGTAAAGAGGTTACAGAAACTCTCGAAGAACGTCTTCAAGGTCGTTACACTAAGAAATCCGTTAAACACCCAGAAACAGGTGAGACAATCATTGGCCCTAACAAGTTGATTACTGAAGATAAGGCTGCTGAAATTGTCAAAGCTGGTGTTGAAGAAGTAACTATCCGCTCAGTCTTTACATGTAACACGCGTCACGGTGTTTGTCGTCACTGTTATGGTATCAACTTGGCAACAGGTGATGCCGTTGAAGTTGGTGAAGCAGTTGGTACAATCGCTGCCCAATCTATCGGGGAACCTGGTACACAGCTTACCATGCGTACCTTCCACACGGGTGGGGTAGCCTCAAATACCGATATCACTCAGGGTCTTCCTCGTATCCAAGAGATCTTTGAAGCACGTAACCCTAAAGGGGAAGCTGTTATTACAGAGGTCAAAGGTACCGTTATCGAGATCGAAGAAGATGCTTCAACGCGTACTAAGAAAGTCTTTGTTCAAGGTAAGACTGGTATGGGTGAGTACGTTGTACCATTTACAGCTCGTATGAAAGTTGAAGTTGGTGACGAAGTTCACCGTGGTGCAGCTCTTACAGAAGGTTCAATCCAACCTAAACGTCTCCTTGAAGTGCGTGATACCCTTTCTGTGGAAACTTACCTTCTTTCAGAAGTTCAAAAAGTTTACCGTAGCCAAGGGGTAGAAATCGGTGATAAACACGTTGAGGTTATGGTTCGCCAAATGCTTCGTAAAGTTCGTGTTATGGATCCAGGTGATACAGATCTTCTTCCAGGTACATTGATGGACATTTCTGATTTCACAGATGCCAATAAAGATATTGTTATCTCTGGTGGGGTTCCTGCGACATCACGTCCAGTCCTTATGGGGATCACTAAAGCATCTCTTGAAACAAACTCATTCTTGTCAGCAGCGTCATTCCAAGAAACAACACGTGTTCTTACAGATGCCGCTATCCGTGGTAAGAAAGATCACCTTCTTGGTCTTAAAGAAAATGTTATCATCGGTAAGATCATCCCAGCTGGTACTGGTATGGCTCGCTACCGCAACATTGAACCACAAGCTGTCAATGAAGTAGAAGTGATCGAAGAAACAACTGCTGAAGTGGTTGAAGAAGTTGTAACAACAGATGCAGAATAATCATTAAAGAGAGTTGGAGCTATCCAGCTCTTTTTAAGTAATATCCCTCATTATTCTGACTATTAAAATAATTTGATGTTTCGAGCAAATATTTTTAACTATTTCAAAATTTCCTATATAATGAAGGTCTAGAAAAGGAAGTTAGGAAGCGTATGTATCAAGTAGTAAGCATGTTTGGAGATTTTGAGCCCTGGTGGTTCTTGGAGGATTGGAAAGAGGACATTGTTTCTGTTCGGGAATTCGAGAATTATTATGATGCTTTAAAATACTATAAGCAACTGTGGCAGGATTTGAGAGAAACGTATCCTCACTTTGATAGTAAGAGTTCTATTATGAGCGCTTTTTGGACAGAAGACGAGCAGCGCTGGTGTGAGGAATGCGATGAGGACCTGCAGCAGTATCACTCTATTTTGCTTTTGACTGATTGGCAGGAAATTCCTAGTGAGTGGCGTCGTCCAGGCTATAGTCGTTGTAATGCAGAAGGTATGCATTCGACTTGTTCACTGAGAAGATAAGATAAAAAAGGTTGGTTTTTACCAGCCTTTTTTGATTTTTAGCGAATAATATAGTTGAGGAGGTCCTATGGTTCAAGACTTGGCAAAGCAAATTATTGGCAAAGCTGTTGAGGTAAATGCTCAGGATATTTATTTGATTCCCAAAGAAGGAAGCTATGAGCTTTACATGCGTATTGGAGATGAAAGGAGATTTTGTGATGTTTTTGAGTTTGATCGCTTGGCTAGTCTTATTAGTCACTTTAAATTTGTCGCAGGAATGAATGTTGGTGAAAAGCGTCGTAGCCAGTTAGGATCCTGTGACTATAGTTATACTCAAGGAGAAGAGGTTTCCTTACGTTTATCGACGGTTGGAGACTATCGAGGCTATGAGAGTCTCGTCATTCGCTTGCTCTACTCGGGAAAGCAGGAGCTAAGATTTTGGTTTGAAGAAGATCTTAAGAAACTTGTGACAGCTGTTAACGAGCGTGGGCTTTATCTCTTTTCAGGACCTGTAGGTAGCGGTAAGACCACTCTTATGTATGAGTTGGTCAAGCAACGTTATCCAGACAAGCAGATTATTACCATCGAAGATCCTGTTGAAATCAAACAAGATCATATGTTGCAGCTACAACTGAATGAGAGTATCGATATGACTTATGATAGCTTAATTAAGTTGTCACTGCGTCATCGTCCGGATGTGCTTATCATTGGTGAGATTCGTGATGCCAAAACTGCTCATGCGGTTATCAGGGCTAGTTTGACAGGTGCAACTGTTTTTTCAACGATTCATGCCAAGAGTATCCCAGGCGTTTACGCTAGGTTGTTGGAACTAGGCATTAGTGAAAAAGAGTTGGAAAATAGCTTGCGCGGGGTTGCCTATCAACGTTTGGTTGGGGGAGGGGGTGTGATTGACTTTGTCCAAAATCAATTCCAAGACCATTCAGCAGAAGAATGGAATCGCAAAATTAACAGCCTTTTTGCAGAAGGACATCTCACTTGGGAACAAGCACAGAGCGAAAAAATTAGCGATTAAACGTCAGAGAAAAGTCATTCAACTCTTTAATAACCTTATGGCTTCTGGTTTCAATCTGACGGAGATATTAACCTTTTTAGAACGTAGCCAGCTGCTGGAAGATAGCTATATCCAAAGGATGAGGAAGGTCCTCTTAAATGGACAGGGCTTGCCTGAGATGATGTCTCAGCTTGGCTTCTCTGATTCTGTGGTGACCCAGTTGTCCTTGGCAGATGTACATGGCAATACTCATCAAAGCCTACAAAAGATAGAAAGTTACTTAGCCCATCTCAGTCTCGTGAGAAAGAAAGTTATTGAAGTAGCGACTTATCCTCTGTGTCTGTTGACTTTTTTAGTCTTGATTATGCTAGGGTTAAAAAATTATCTGCTACCGCAACTCGATGGTAAGGGAAATGCAGCTAGTCTAATCATCAATCATTTTCCGATGATTTTTCTTACTGGGATAGCCACGCTTCTGATAACAAGTCTGCTTCTAATCGTTTTGGCTAGGCGTCTATCACCAGTCTTACTTTATAGTCGTCTGGCTAGATTGCCCTTTATTGGTTATTTAGTACGTCTGTATTTGACTGCTTACTATGCTCGTGAATGGGGCAATTTGATTGGGCAGGGTGTTGAGCTGGTGGCTATTGTGAGGTTGATGCAGGAACAGAAATCCAAGCTCTTTCAAGCTATAGGTGAGGACATGGAAGCAGCTCTTCTGGCAGGTAGGACCTTTCATGAGAAGGTGTTGGATTATCCTTTCTTTTTGAGGGAGCTTAGTTTGATGATAGAGTATGGGGAGGTCAAATCAAAATTAGGAAGTGAGTTAGAAATTTATGCGGAGGAAACTTGGGAAAGGTTCTTCACTCGAATGACACAGGCGACACAATTGATCCAGCCCTTGGTATTTTTACTGGTTGCTGTGATGATTGTACTCATTTATGCGGCAATGCTCTTGCCTATGTATCAAAGTATGGAGGTTTTATCGTGACAAAATGGTTATTGAAATTGAAAAAGGCTACTGCTAAAGGATTTACCCTTGCGGAAATGTTGGTGGTTTTGTTGATTATCAGTGTGCTGATGCTTTTGTTTATTCCAAATCTTAGCAAGCAAAAAGAAGCGATTCAGGATAAGGGAAATGCTGCGGTTGTCAAGGTGGTGGAGAGTCAGGCAGAAGTCTATGAGTTAAATCATGATGATGAAGCGACCTTATCGAAATTAGTTTCAGCCGATCAAATCACTGCTAAACAACAGAAAGCTTATCAAGATTACTATGCGAAGAATAAGACAGGTGAGACTGCACAAATTGCCAACTAGGGCATTTACATTACTAGAGAGTCTTTTGACCTTATCGATTGTATCTTTTTTACTAATAGTAGTGGCTGGTTCGGTTAGGACCAGCTTTCGTCAAGTAGAGGAGAATTTGTTTTTGCTCCATTTTGAACACCTTTATCGTGAAAGTCAGCAGTTGAGTATAGCTGGTCAAAGAGAAGTTAGCCTCAATGTGACTCAGGATAGTATTCAGAGCGACATACAGACCATCGAGTTGCCGAAAAGTGTCAGGATCAGCAAGCCGATTCATCTGGTCTTTTCGAAAGACGGGGGAAACTCTTCTTTGGCTAAGGTGGGCTTTCAGTTGTCAAATAAGCAGGTTTACTATCAATTGTATCTAGGGAGTGGTAAGTATCGTAAAACGGAAGATTAAAGCCTATATCTTATTGGAAAGTTTGACAGCCTTGGGACTCTTGACCTTTATTGTGAGTCTTGTCTTGTCGGCTATTGATAGCACGAGAAGAGACTTAGCCAGCTACAATCATGATAGGGAAGTCCTACTGGTTGCTCGACAGGCTCTGCAGACTGGTCAGGACCAACTAAGTTTAAATGGCTATGAGGTGAGAGTGGTCAAACAGGCTAATAGCTGGGCTATTTTTAACGAGGGTAAGGAAGTGTTACATGTTTCAAAGAAGTAAGCAATTGGCTGCTTTTACACTGATGGAGTGTCTGGTTGCTTTGCTCCTTATAGCTGGTGCTGTTCAGGTTTATCAAGCCATGACTCAGCTCTTGGTGGCAGATGTCAGGCAGATTAGGAAACAAGAAACCGAAGACTGGCTCTTGTTTGGACAGCAGCTGAGTTTAGAGTTATCTGAAACCACGTTTGAGCGGCTATCGGATAACAAACTCTATGTGCGTAAGGGGAATCAAGAGCTAGCTTTCGGTCAGAGTAAGGCGGATGATTTTCGTAAGACCAATGCTGACGGAAGAGGTTACCAGCCTATGGTGTTCGGTTTGTCTAAGACGACTATCACAGGGGATGCTAGGCGTGTTCAGATTAAGCTAACTTTTAAAAATGGTTTAGAAAGGACCTTTATTTATGCTTTTAAGAATGCGACTTAGAGCAGGCGTCCTCCTTTACAGCCTTCTCATGGCAGCTGTTTTCACCTTACTCTTACAGTTTTATATTGCCCGAGTGACTAGTCAAAGTAAACTGGCACAGGAGCAGTTGCTCAGTCAAAAAGCTTATCTTGCAGCTCTTATGACCCGTCAAATAGCAGAGCAGTCAGAAGGACGGTTGGTCATAGAAGGAGGTAGCGTTCATTATCAAAAAGATGGTAAGCAGCTAGCACTCACTGTAAATCTGAGAGATAAAAACTATCAGTTTCGTTTCCCTCAAGAGTCCAAAGAGGAGCAATCTGACTCAGAAAAGCCTAAGAAAGTATCGGATCAATCAGCTCCCTCTACAAATCAAGATCAGAAAACCACTGCTTCTGATGAAAAGCCGTCTTAGTCTGCCATTTCTGCCTCCAAACTTTTAAAAGCCATCATTTTTTGATATGATAGGGTGCGGAGGAAATCATGAATTTTGAACATATTGAAACAGCTTATGAGCTGATTTTAGAAAATATCCAGTTGATTGAAAATCAAATCAAGACCAATCTCTATGATGCTTTGATAGAACAAAATAGTTTTTATCTAGGTGCTGAAGGAGCACCTGAAGCAGTTGCGGCAAATAATCAAAGGTTGGCAGCTCTTGAGTTGACACAAGAAGAGTGGCGTCGAACATTCCAGTTCGTCTTTATCAAGGCGGCTCAGACAGAGAAGTTACAGTTTAATCATCAGTTTACTCCTGATGCAATTGGTTTTATCATTCTATTCTTACTTGAAAATTTAACAGATAGTCAGGAATTGGATGTTCTTGAAATTGGAAGTGGTACAGGTAATCTGGCAGAGACTATCCTTAATAACAGTGCTAAGACTCTGGATTATATGGGAATTGAGGTCGATGACCTTTTGATTGACCTGTCAGCATCGATCGCTGAGGTGATGGGGTCAAAAGCCCACTTTGTTCAAGAAGATGCGGTTCGACCACATATTCTTAAAGAGAGTGATGTGATTATTAGTGATTTACCAGTAGGCTATTATCCCAATGATGACATCGCCAAGCGTTACCAAGTGGCTGCGACAGATGAGCATACCTATGCCCACCATCTTTTGATGGAACAATCACTCAAATATTTAAAACAAGACGGAATTGCTATCTTGCTAGCTCCAACCAATCTGTTAACCAGTCCACAGAGTCATTTGTTGAAAGCGTGGTTGCAAGGTTATGCTGATATTTTAGCGGTTATTACCTTACCTGAAACGCTTTTTGGGAATAAAGCGCAGGCAAAATCTATTTTTGTTTTGAAAAAACAGTCCTTACAAGCTCCTGAAACCTTTGTTTATCCCTTGTCAGATATTCAAAATCGTGATGTTCTTCTAGAGTTTATGGAAAATTTCAAAAATTGGAAACATAATGATAGCAAATGTAACTAATTTTGATATAATAGTGTGTGTTACAGAAAACGTTTGCAGAGAGGTGTACTTATGTCAAAAACAATTGCAATCAATGCTGGTAGTTCCAGCTTAAAATGGCAACTTTACAACATGCCAGAAGAGCAAGTTCTTGCTGCTGGTTTGATCGAGCGTATCGGATTGAAAGATTCGGTATCAACAGTAAAATTTGATGGTCGTAAAGAGGAGCAAGTTCTCGATATTAAAGATCATGTTCAAGCTGTTAAGATTCTTCTTGATGACTTGATTCGTTTTGAAATCATTGCAGCCTATGATGAGATCACAGGAGTTGGTCACCGTGTCGTTGCGGGTGGTGAGATCTTTAAGGAGTCTGTTCTTATCGAGGGTGATGTCTTGGCTCAGATTGAAGAATTGTCTGCTCTTGCACCCCTTCACAATCCAGCCAATGCAGCTGGTATCCGTGCCTTCAAGGAGTTGCTCCCAGAAATCACAAGTGTTGCTGTTTTTGATACCGCCTTCCACACAACGATGAACGATTACACTTACTTATATCCAATTCCACGTAAGTATTACACTGAGCATCAAGTTCGTAAGTACGGTGCTCACGGAACAAGCCACCAATATGTTGCGAGCGAAGCCGCTAAATTGTTGGGTAAACCACTTGATCAAGTGAAGTTGATTACTGCTCACATCGGTAACGGGGTATCAATCACAGCTAACTATCATGGTGAATCAAAAGACACATCAATGGGCTTCACACCGCTTGCTGGTCCAATGATGGGAACACGTTCTGGTGATATTGATCCAGCTATCATTCCATATCTTATCGAGCATGATCCAGAATTGACGGATGCTGCCGCTGTTATCAATGTCCTCAACAAACAATCAGGTCTTGCTGGTGTATCAGGTATCTCAAGCGATATGCGTGATATTCTTGCTGGTGTAGAAAATGGCGATGCTGATGCTATTGTTGCTTACAAGATGTTTGTTGACCGTATCCAAAAATATATCGGTCAGTACTTTGCTGTCCTTAATGGTGCAGATGCTCTTGTCTTCACAGCGGGTATTGGTGAGAATGCGGTTGCGCTTCGACGCGATGTGATAGCAGGTCTATCATGGTTTGGCATGGAAATTGATCCAGAGAAGAATGTTTTTGGTTACACAGGTGACATCACAACAGTAGACTCAAAAGTGAAAGTCTTGGTGATCCCAACAGACGAAGAGTTGGTGATTGCGCGTGACGTTGAACGTTTGAAAAAATAAAGAAAACGAACTGAGGTCGTACAGCTGACGATCTCAGTTTTGCGTTTAAAAAATTGTTGGTTAGTATTTTTGATAGTGTACCTTTGTCAATGATGTGAGACCAAAAACGTAACTTTGAAGATAACCATTTGTTAAGCTTTATTAGGAGCTAGCTCCTAATAAAGCTTTTCTGATATCGATAGGAGATTGCCAGCCTAAAGTTTGCATAGGTAGTCTATTGGAATGATCCAGGTATTTCTTCATCTGCTTGATGAGGTCTTCATAGGAGTAGAAAGATAAGTTTTGGTAGAAACGTCTATTGTCATTTCGATGACTGCGTTCTACCTTTCCATTATGTATAGGCGTTCGTGGTCGAATCAACTTGTGTTCACTATCTAATTCCTGACAAAGTAGGTCAAGTGGGTGTACTTGTTTAGTCTCCTTGAAATGGGTAAACTCAAAACCATTATCCGTTTGAATAATTTTGGGTTTGTATCCAAAGTGTTTAATGGCCATGTGAACAAACTGAACAGTTGAATGAGAAGATTGTTCCTTGAATGGATAGATAAAGCGTTCTCGGCTGGCCTCGTCAATGATGGTATACTGGTAGAATTTATCAGGTAACTGACCAGTGTAGCAGTGAGTTGGTACGTATTTGACATCCATCTGCCACTTGATACCGAGTTTAGTTGGCGTGTCATATGGTTTCGGTACATAAGTTTTTTGCTTTGTTTTAGGGGATTTGAAGAACTCCAGTTTTCTCAAGATGCGAAAGAGAGAGCAGGGTAGCGTTACAATTGTTGGTTAGTATTTTTGCAGGACAAATGCATGAAACAGTTATTTCCGAATTATAGTACAGTTTAAAGTAGATACTCTCAATGCTTTTCCTATAGCAAAACAGCTCAATAATAAAACGTATTTTTGAAAAAGCCGAAAATTGAAATACAAAAAGCTTTGCTTTCTTGCTAAAAATCTTTCATGCGATTGTCGTGGTATTTTTGATAGACTAGTGCATTTTGAGGTGTTTTTTGATATAATAGTTATCACAACTAGAAAACGCTTACAGAGAGGTAGCTTATGTCAAAAACAATTGCAATTAACGCAGGTAGCTCAAGTTTAAAATGGCAACTATATGAGATGCCAGAAGAAGTAGTTCTTGCCAAAGGATTAATTGAACGTATCGGTTTGAAAGATTCAGTATCAACAGTTAAATTTGGTGAGTGTAAAGAGAGTCAGACGCTTGATATCGCAGATCATGTACAGGCAGTCAAGATTCTTTTAGACGACCTCATCAGATTTGAGTTGATTACTTCCTATGATGAAATTACAGGAGTTGGTCATCGTGTTGTTGCAGGTGGGGAGGCTTTTAAAGCGTCTGTTCTAATTGACGATGAAGCACTAGCTAAGATTGAAGAGTTGTCTGCTCTTGCCCCCCTTCACAATCCAGCTAATGCAGCAGGTATTCGTGCCTTTAAGGAGTTATTACCTGATATTACAAGTGTTGCGGTGTTTGATACCGCCTTTCATACAACGCTTAATGATTATGCTTACTTGTATCCGATTCCACGTAAGTACTATACAGACTACCAAATTCGTAAGTATGGGGCTCATGGAACAAGTCACCAGTATGTCGCACAAGAGGCAGCTAAACTCTTGGGACGCCCTTTGGAGGAACTTAAGCTCATTACGGCTCATATTGGAAATGGTGTGTCTATCACAGCTAACTACCATGGGGAGTCTAAGGACACCTCAATGGGATTTACCCCACTTGCAGGTCCAATGATGGGAACACGTTCTGGCGATATTGATCCAGCTATCATTCCTTATTTGATTGAACATGCTCCTGAGTTTGATGATGCAGCTGCTGTTGTCAATATGCTCAATAAAGAGTCAGGTTTACTTGGAGTCTCTGGCATCTCTAGCGACATGCGTGATATTGAGGATGGCTTGCAAAAGCAAAATCCAGATGCTGTTCTTGCCTATAATGTCTTCATTGATCGCATCAAAAAATTTATTGGTCAATATCTAGCTGTCTTAAATGGAGCGGATGCTATTGTTTTCACAGCAGGTATGGGAGAAAACGGATGGCTCATGCGTCGTGATGTGATCGAAGGTCTGACTTGGTTTGGAATGAAGCTTGATCCAGAAAAGAATGTTTTCGGCTACACAGGTGACATTTCAGCACCAGATTCTAAGGTTAAGGTTCTTGTTATCCCAACCGATGAAGAATTGGTGATCGCTCGTGATGTGGAAAGACTAAAAGCTTAATTTGTTATCACAATATTATGATAAGACCAGGAAAGTTGGCTGAGAAATCAGTCAGCTTTTTTGATTTGATGTATAATTATTAATAATTTTATTTGAAAACAGATTTGAAAATTGTTAAACTAGTGTCATATTTTTATTGTTAGTTTTATAGACATCAAAGGAGCTATAAATGGAAAATCTAAAACAACAGTTGGGGGAACGGATTAGGAAACTCAGAGAAAAACAAGGATTAACTAGAGCAGAATTTTGTCAAACTGAGGAAGAGTTGACAAGTAAACAATTGATGCGCATAGAGTTGGGACAATCATTGCCAACACTTATCAAACTTCAATTTATCTCTCTAAGGCTGGGTGTAGAAGTATCCGATCTAATAGGTGATACTAGTCTAGAGCTACCTGAAGATTATATTAAAGTTAAGTATCAGTTGGTAAGGACACCGACTTATGCAGATAGGGAGAGGATAGAAGCTAAGAAAGTCCTTATAGATGGTCTCTATAATCGTTATTATAATTTTCTTCCAGAAGAGGAGCTTTTGACATTGGACATTATAGAGCGATTTTTAAATCTGGCAGAAACGGGAGAGGATTTACTTATTGAGGAGATTTATGGAGACTATCTTAATCAAGTTATGAGAAAGAAAGTCTATACTTTAAATGATTTACATATCATTGATTATTTTGCATTGCAATGTCAGGATTTGAACTATCAAAAAGCAAAATTAGATCATTTTAAAAAATACCTTTTAAAGCAGGAGGTATCAGTAGATGATAATTATAATATTGGTCTGCTATCAGCTCTTGTTACGAGTCTCGGTGCTTATTATTTACATGGTGAGTTAGAGGTACTTTTAGAGATAATTAACAGGTTACATGATATTGTGAGCAAGACACTACTCTATGCTTATACACCTGGTATTTTATGCTTTGAAGCAAAATATTATCTCTCTCATCAGGACAGAAAAAAAACCAAAGAGCTCTACCAGAGGGCGATAATACTGGCAGAGCAAATTGGCGATTCGGTCCTTATCAAAAACCTTAAAATGGAGATGACAAGCGACCTTGGCTAAAGGACAAGAATGTCTCTTTACTTCGGCAAATCAAGTGCTATAATAATTTTAATTTTAGTGAAATGGAGAATAGCTATGTCTGATATTCAGATAAAGGTTGATAAACTTTCAAAGAAATTTAAAGATACCGTTGCTCTTGAGCAAGTCTCTTTTGAGGTTAAAAAGGGTGAAATTTTTGGTTTTCTAGGACCTTCGGGTGCTGGTAAGACGACAACGATTAATATTTTGACCAATCAATTATCACCTGATGAAGGGAATGCAGAGATTCTAGGAAAAAATCCCAAACAACTTCATTCAGAGGATTTAATGAAACTAGGAATCATGAGTGATACGGTTGGTTTTTATGAAAATATGACAGTCTATCATAATCTTGTCTTTTTTGCACGTTTTCATGATATTCCACTGAAAAGAGTAGATCAATTGCTCAAAAAGTTGAATCTTTATGATGACAGAAAGAAAAAAATGAAGAAGATTTCAACAGGAATGAAGCAGAGATTACTTCTAATTCGTGCTATTCTTCATGAACCAGATATTGTATTCCTTGACGAACCAACATCTGGTATGGATCCTACCCTGTCTCAAAAGGTACACGAGCTTTTAATGGAGCTTAAAGAAAAAGGCTGTGCTATTTTCCTAACGACACATAATATGCAAGAGGCAACAAAGTTGTGTGATAAGATTTCCCTTCTAAACAAGGGGAAGATTTTGGAGTATGGAAGTCCTCAATCAATTATTGATAAGTATCATACAGATCCCCATACTCATATTCGTTATAAAGATGGCAGTGAAAAACTTATTTTGACAGAAGATTTGGGAGATTATTTGAGTGCAGATGTGGTGAGTATGCACACGCTTGAGCCAAGTTTAGAAGCGATTTTTATTGCATTAACGGGGGAAAAATGGCATGACAAGTAAAGTAAAAAGTTTGATTTGGTTACGTTGGCAATTTTTAATGAGCAATAAATTTCTTCTCTTTTTAGCCATATCGCCTATTATTTACCTTTCATTGCTGACGATAGTTGGAAACAGTGAGACGAATGTTCTTTATATGGGAACTGGAGTGAGCAGTATTTACAGTCTGACAGCAGGTTCTTTTTTGGCTATGATGATTTCGGAAGAAAAGGAAAAGAAAAACTTAAAAACCTTGATTTTATCTGGTGTCAAAGAAGGTGACTATATTATATCAGCCATCCTCTTTCCAGTGCTATTTGCAGTTTTAGAGGTGGTATTACTTCCTTTTATCTTCCAGATTAAATCGATGGACTGGTTGACCTTTTTACCTGTTGTTTGCCTGACAGTGGTGTTCTTTGTTTTGATCAACCTTTTAATTGTTTTTCTAACAAAGTCACAAACACAGGCTACCCTATTTAGTATCAGCCTCTACTTTTTAGCTACCTTTCTCCCCATCTTAGCTGATCAGAGTCGGCTAGTAAAGGTCATTCTAGACTGGTCTTTCTATGGGGCGACAACGCGCTATTTCAGTAAAGTAGGAGCGTATTCTCTAACTGATACGAGTTTTTATGCTTTGATAGTGTGGGTTATTCTTGTGGGTATTGTGACTGTCTTTGCCTATAGACGTAATCGTTACTTGGTTTAGTAACCTAAAAATGATTGACAAGGTATTCATTGTCAATCATTTTTTATGATTCAATCGTTCGCTGTATCTTGTGAGCGTTCGATGATGTCGCCTGTTTGGGCACTGATTTTATAATCGTATTCGACTTGAGCCTTGCTATCGATGAATTCGACGTCATAGACAGGGACGGTGTCATCAATGTCGTATTGAACACTTAGATTGAGGGTGCCAGTCTCATCTAGTTTAGCGTCTTTTAAGGCGATTGCTTTAGCTTCTTCTGGAGAAATAGCTGCGCTACTTGTATTGGTATTAGCTGAGTTGCTGCTATTGGCAGTGGTGCTACTTGAAGTAGAGGCAGAGCTCGGCGTGTTGTTATGTGATGCCCCTGAGCTTGTTTCTTGATCGCGCTCTAAGATGTCTCCTGTAGAGGCATTGATAGTGTAGTCGTATGAGGCATTAGCTGTTTGGAAACTAAAGTCATAGGTTGCCTTTAAACCGTCTCTGTCTTTTTCGAGTCGGCTAAAGAGAAGGTCTGATTCGTTGACACCGGCATTATTGAGGGCGATTTGCTTAGCTTCTTGACTGGATAGCGTGTAGCCTACGGTCTTGTAAGCATAGAAGGCAAGTCCAGATATGAGAACCAGAGTAAGGATGGCTCCAAGAATGATTCTCGTCATTTTCTTTGTCATAAGATTACTCCAATCATTTAAATATACATTTATTATATCTAAAATGTATATAAAATGTTAGGAAAAAGTGTGGCAAATGCTTTAAAGTTCTTTGGCTTTTTGGATAGTTGTGTCAATGGCAGAGCTGACCGAATGAGTAAGACCTGTACGCTCTAAGTCCATGAGACCAGCGATGGTTGTCCCTCCAGGACTACAAATCTTGTCAATCAGATCATGAGGGCTGTCCTCACCTGCTAGTAGATTCTCAGCGCTAGCTAGGACGGTTTGGCTGACAATCTCAAGCGACTGTGCCTTGGTCAAGCCGTTCTTGACGCCAGCCTTTGCCATAGCCTCGATGAAGAGGTAGATGTAGGCAGGGCTTGAGCCAGCGAGGGCTGTAAAGGTGTCAAAGTCTTTCTCAGCAATCTCAAAACTCGTTCCAAAGCTATCTGTGATAGTCTTGGCAGTGGCAAAAAGCTCCGCAGTCACCTTGTCATTAGCACAAAGGGCAGTTGAACTTTTGAGAATTTGAGCATTGAGGTTGGGCATGATGCGAATGAGTGGTAGGTCAGGGCTTGTCAGACTGGCAAGCCGTTCTAAGGTCACACCAGCAGCCATACTCATGATAGGTTGCTTGAAAGTGAGGTCTGATAAAACTTTCTCAAACATCTGAGGCTTGATACCAAGGATAACGAGGTCAGCTTGGTCAATCAAGTCTTGGTGTGATGAGCTGGCTGTGACACCGAGTTGTTCTGCGATTTCTTGAGAGCGTGCAGGTGTCGAACCTGAGACGATGATGTCGTGCTCTGTCTTTTTCAAACCAGTGATGATGGCGCTAGCCATTTTCCCTACACCGATAAATCCAATTTTCATAAGGTCTCCTAGTAGTTTTTGATCAAGTCAACAGTTGAACGGTCGAGGCGTTTGACGATGGCTTGTAGGAAGGCTTGGGCTTCAAGGAAGTCATCCATAGCATAAAGGGTCTGGTGAGAGTGGATGTAACGGGCACACACACCGATAGTGGTTGATGGGACACCGCCGTTTTTAAGGTGGGCAGCACCAGCATCAGTTCCGCCTTTGGCAGCATAGTATTGGTACTTGATGCCAGCTTCTTCAGCAGTTGTGAGGAGGAAGTCCTTCATGTTTGGCAACATGATGTGACCTGGGTCGTAGAAGCGAATGAGCGTACCGTCTCCGATAGCACCTTGACCGCCATAGATGTCACCAGCAGGTGAGCAATCAACAGCAAAGAAAAGCTCTGGGTCAAACTTGGTCGTTGAGACATGAGCGCCACGCAGACCGACCTCTTCTTGGACATTGGCACCAGCAATCAAGGTGTGTCCAAGTTTTTCATTTTGAATATTTTTCAAGAGTTCTGCAACCATGAGGACGCCGTAGCGGTTGTCCCAAGCCTTTGAGATGACATTTTTTTGGTTGGCTGTTAGGATAGTCTCAGATTCTGGAATGATGGTGTCACCAGGAAAGACACCAAAGCTGTTGGCTTCTTCTTTGCTAGCAAATCCTGCGTCAAAGACGATGTCAGAGACTTGTGGCAGGCTAGCTCCGCCATTTGCTCCGCGTAGGAAGTGAGGAGGGACAGATCCAGAGATAACAGGATAGACACGACCGTCACGTGTGTGGAGGGTGAAACGCTGTGAGCTAACCACAAGCGGATTCCAACCACCGAGCTCAACCACACGAAAAGTACCGTCAGCCTTGATGTCGCTGATCATAAAGCCAACCTCATCCATGTGGGCGGCGACCATAATCTTAGGTGCATCAGTGTCTTGATGTTGGCGAATACCGAAAATGCCGCCTAGTCCGTCTGTCTCGACCTTGTCTACCAAGGGAGTGATTTTTTGGCGGAGGTAGTCACGCACAGGTGCTTCGAAGCCTGATGTGGCTTTTAGTTCTGTGATTTCTTTGATGTTATCGAATAATAGGGTCATGTGGACATCCTTTCTCTTCTTGGGTTTACTATCCCTTATATTTTAGCACGCTTTATGGTAAAATAAAGGTTATGAAACGAAAAAATCTCATCTTCTTGGCGACGGCGGTATCGGTAGTTGGCCTTTTAGCTTTGACAAAAGAGCGTCATCGTCTCAGGGAAGATCATAAGCAAGAAGACATGATGGCTCAGTTGCGCAGCTATTTTTCACAAAAAGGAGACATCCAAGTGGTCTATGTCAATACTTACGACAAGTCTGACGAGGCAACAACTGGAGGTGTTGTTATGGAAGATGGCAGACAGTTTGAGTTCACCTATTATGAGGGAGAGATTCTCTCGAGGGAGGTTAACCATGATTAAAAACCAGAGTTTAGAGGATTTGGCAGGCCATGTGACGGCAGAGGGAAAAACAGTCTTTCTTTTCACTGCTGACTGGTGTGGGGATTGTCAGTACATCTACCCTTTCTTGCCAGAAATTGAGGCAGCGAATCCTGACTTTACTTTTGTTCAGGTGGACCGTGACCAGCATATGGACTTGGCTCAGCAGTGGAATGTATTTGGAATTCCTAGCCTTGTTGTGACTGAAAATGGTCGCGAAGTTGGGCGTCTGGTCAATAAGCTGCGCAAGACCAAGGATGAGATTAACGCATTTTTAGCAAATTTAACATAAGATAGAGGAAAGAAAAAAATGATTTTTGCATACAATAAAGAACATGTCGGTGATGTCTTGATGGTGATTTTCCAAGATACTAAGGATGTTAAGCGTTCAGTTGAGCGTAAGGGAAAGGTTGGTCGTGTTTACCTTGATGAGACAGGTGAAACTTTGGCTTGGAATATCTTTGAAGTATCAAGCTTGATTGATATTGAGGGAAATGGTCAAGTCTTTTTGACAGATGAACAAGTGGCAACTTTGAATGCTGAGCTTGTCAAAGAAGGTTTTGAAGCCAGCCTTGAGAATGACAAGAGTCCTAAATTTGTTGTGGCTGAGATTGTCGAAATGGTTGACCACCCAGACAGCGATCACCTCCACATCTGTCAGGTTGAAATCAATGACGGGCAACGTGTTCAAATTGTTTGCGGAGCTCCAAATGCGGCTCAAGGTCTCAAAACGGTTGCCGCTCTTCCAGGTGCCATGATGCCAAGCGGCAGCCTGATCTTCCCAGGAAAACTTCGTGGCGAAGATAGCTTTGGCATGCTTTGTTCAGCACGTGAATTGGAATTGCCAAATGCTCCTCAAGTGCGTGGCATCATTGAACTTGCTGACGATGTCACTGTCGGCGAAAGCTTTGGCTCTTTGTCAACTGTAGTGGGTTGACTTATAATCAGCAGCGAGAGAGAATCAGATTGGTTCTCTCTTTTTGCATGTTTAAAGCGATGAGA
>NZ_JAFBEI010000032.1 GCF_016908655.1 Streptococcus saliviloxodontae | reverse complement strand
GTTCAAAGTATTTTAGATTTTTTTGAAATACCTGAACTTTGAATTGCAGAAAGCTTTATTTTCACTCTAAAAATCTTTCATGCGTTTGTCGTGGTTAGAAATGAGAGATTTATAGAATAAAATCTGATGATAGCTGATAGTTGTTTTAGTCGCTAGGAGAGCTTATTTTTCTGTGAAAGGTGTATAATAGAAGTAATAGAAAGAAGGTATGGTATGGCAGAGTTCCAGTTGGATGAAATTAGGGTTTTTGAGAATTACAGTCTAGAGAAGATGGGTGATGGTCATGTATTATTAACGACTGATGTGACTGAGCATTCGCTCAATTATTATGGCAATGCTCATGGTGGTTATTTGTTTACTCTCTGTGATCAAGTGAGTGGTTTAGTGGCTATTTCAACAGGTTATGAAGCAGTGACCTTGCAGTCCAACATCAATTACCTCAAGGCAGGTCATCTGGGAGATCGCTTGACTGTGGAAGGGAAATGCCTGCACAACGGACGAACGACTAAGATTGTTCAGGTTAGTATTCACAATCAAAAGCAGGAGCAGTTGGCGACAGCTAGCTTTACCATGTTTGTGACAGGAGAGCGAAAACAGGACGAGAAGTGACGGTATGTTAAAAAGCAAGGAATAGTATCTTCCTTGCTTTTTAGGTATAAGATGCCAAAACGGCGATGAGAATGGCTGGTAGCATATTAGCAACGCTGATTTTTTTGCCCCAAATGAGATTAACACCGACACAGAAGATGAGAAGAGAGCCAATCAGAGAAATGTTGGCTAGAGCGGCAGTGGTCATCAAGGGCTGAATGAGTTTAGCTAAGACAGTGATGGCTCCCTCAAATAGAAGGACTGGTAGGGCTGAAAAGGTTGCCCCTTTGCCAAGACTGCTTGCCATGACCAAAATGATGATGAAGTCCAGAACACTCTTTGTCGCAAGGATGGTATAATCTCCTAGAATACCGTCGTTGATAGCTCCGACGATTGCCATGGCACCGATGCAGACGGTCAAAGAAGCGGTCACAAAGGCAGTGATGAACTGGCTGTCCTTGGCATTGCCAGTTTTTTCCTTGAGCCACTCGCCTAGATTTTCAAAGGCTTGTTCGATGTTGAGGACTTCTCCAATAAGTGTCCCTAAGGTTAGGGAAATGACGATGAGCATGCTATTGCCGCTGGTTAGGGTTTGATTGTTAAGGGATAGAAGTCCTGGCATGGCACCAGCTATCCCAATAAAGAGGACGGCTAATCCAGAAGCTTTTAAGAGACCTTCTTGAACCCTTGGCTTGATGACATGTCCAAAGAGGCTACCGAGTATGCCACCGGCTAAAATGGCTAATGTGTTGATAAGTGTTCCTAAACCAATCATAAAACTCCCTGTTTTCTAAATGAGATTGTGTTGTCTATTATAGCATATTTATGACGTGACTAAATCAGACATTTTAATCTCGAGTTTATAGCATTTTTTGGTATAATGGAAATCATAGACAAATAGAAAGGATGTCCTAGCTTGTCAGATTATTTGTCGGTCACCAGTTTGACCAAGTATTTGAAAATGAAGTTTGACCGAGACCCTTACTTGGAGAGGGTTTATTTGACAGGTCAGGTTTCCAATTATCGTCGCAGACCAAACCACCAGTATTTTTCCCTTAAGGATGAGGGTGCTGTTATTCAAGCAACCATGTGGGCTGGAGCTTTTAAAAAGCTAGGCTTTGACTTGGAAGAAGGCATGAAAATCAATGTAGTGGGTCGCATTCAGATCTATGAACCTGGTGGCTCTTATTCCATTATTATTGAAAAAGCAGAGCCAGATGGTATCGGAGCTTTGGCAGTGCAATTTGAGCAACTCAAGAAAAAGCTGACTGAGGCAGGTTATTTTGAGGAGCGTCACAAACAGCCTATTCCTCAATTTGTTCGAAAAATTGGTGTCATTACCAGTCCTAGCGGAGCGGTTATCCGAGATATTATCACCACAGTTAGTCGTCGTTTTCCAGGTGTGGCGATTTTGCTCTTTCCAACCAAGGTTCAGGGTGAGGGAGCTGCTCAGGAAGTTGCCGCTAATATTGCTCTCGCCAATCAGCGTGAGGATCTAGATCTATTGATTGTGGGGCGTGGTGGTGGCTCTATTGAGGATCTCTGGGCTTTTAATGAGGAAGAAGTGGTACAGGCGATTTTTGAAAGTCGTCTGCCAGTCATTTCCAGTATTGGGCATGAGACGGATACGACCTTGGCAGATTTTGTGGCAGATCGCAGAGCAGCGACGCCAACAGCTGCTGCTGAGCTTGCGACACCAGTAACCAAGACGGATCTCATCTCCTGGATTTCAGAGAGACAAAGTCGCCTCTATCAAGCGGCCAACCGTCGTGTTCAGCTGCAGACGGAACGTTTATCTAAATTGAGCAACAGTGTGATTTTTAGACAACCAGAACGCCTATATGATGGGCACGTGCAGAAGGTTGACTATTTAACGCAGCGATTGAATAGCTTTATGACAAGTCAGTTAGGTCAAGTGAAGCAAGGTTACGATTTGCTAAATCACCGTTTGCATGCGGTTGATCTTTTGGGGCAATTAGAGCGTTACCATGACCGATTGCAGATACAGGAACGCTTACTCAAATCAAATATGGCAAACATCTATGATACGACATTAGCACGCTTTGAAAAAGCTCAGGAAACGCTACTTTCTTTGGATACCAGTCGTATTATTGCACGAGGCTATGCCATGATAACAAAAGAAAATCAGGTCATCTCTTCTTATAGAGATGTCCAAAAAGGTGACCTTTTAGATATTGAATTAAAAGATGGTCATGTGGAGGTTGAAGTAAAAAATGTCAGATAACAAAACGTTTGAAGAAAACTTGCAAGAATTAGAAGCCATTGTTTCTAAATTAGAAACAGGAGAAGTCGCTTTGGAGGAGGCTTTAGCAGAATTTCAAAAAGGGATGCTGCTTTCAAAAGAATTGCAGAAAACTCTTGCATCAGCTGAAAAGACCCTGGTCAATGTCATGCAAGCTGACGGTAGTGAAAAAGAAATGGATGCTTAATGGATAAGTTAGCTAAGATTGATGCGGCTATTCGTCGCTACTATACAGAAACGTATCAAGTAGTGTCACAAGATTTGATTGATGCTATCCTTTATTCGGTGGATTCAGGTGGTAAGCGTATTCGTCCTTTGATTTTATTAGACCTTTTAGAAGGCTTTGGTTTATCCCTGACTGATAGCCATTATGAGGTAGCAGCTGCCTTGGAGATGATTCATACAGGCAGTCTGATTCATGATGACTTACCTGCGATGGACAACGATGACTATCGAAGAGGACGTCTGACCAATCACAAGAAATTTGATGAAGCGACAGCAATTCTAGCTGGTGATTCTCTATTTCTTGATCCCTTCGACTTGTTAGCGAGAGCAGATTTACCAGCAGGTGTCATTGTGCAGTTGGTCCAACTTCTTTCATCCTCTTCAGGCACCTTTGGTATGGTAGGAGGACAAATGCTGGATATGAAAGGTGAGGATCAGCACCTAGATTTGGTGCAATTAGCAGCTATTCATACCAATAAGACGGGAAAACTTTTAGCTTATCCTTTTTGCGCCGCAGCAATCATCGCGGAACAAGGAGAGCAAGTGCGTGACAACCTCTCTGTAGCAGGAATGTTAGTGGGACACGCTTTTCAAGTTCGTGATGATATTTTAGATGTGACAGCTAGTTTTGAGGAGTTGGGAAAAACACCTCAGAAAGATATTCGAGCTGAAAAGTCTACTTATCCAGCTTTGTTAGGCTTAGAACAATCATACGCTGTTCTAGATGACAGTCTCAATCAGGCGACAGCTATTTTCCAAAAACTTGCTAAAGAGAATGGCTTCCAAGCTGATAAAATCCTAACAATCATAGAAAGGTTAAGACTTCATGCCTAAAGAAAGAGTAGACGTTCTTGCTTATAAACAAGGACTTTTTGAAACAAGAGAGCAGGCTAAACGCGGTGTTATGGCTGGCCTGGTGGTAAACGTGATCAACGGTGAACGCTATGATAAACCAGGTGAAAAAATTGACGAAGCAACAGAGTTGAAATTAAAAGGAGAAAAGCTTAAGTATGTCAGCCGTGGTGGTCTTAAGCTGGAAAAAGCCTTAGCGGTCTTTGATTTGTCGGTTGAAGGTAAAACCACTATTGATATTGGTGCTTCGACAGGTGGTTTCACTGATGTTATGTTACAAAATGGAGCTGCTCTTGTTTATGCGGTTGATGTGGGTACCAACCAATTGGTCTGGAAATTGCGTCAAGATGCCCGTGTACGTTCTATGGAACAGTATAATTTTCGTTATGCAGAGATAGCAGATTTCACAGAAGGGGTACCTTCTTTTGCTTCCATCGATGTTAGCTTTATTTCACTTAATCTTATTTTACCAGCTCTTTACCAGATTTTGGAGGATGGCGGTCAAGTCGTTGCTCTGGTCAAGCCACAGTTTGAGGCAGGGCGAGATCAGATTGGTAAAAACGGGATTGTTAAGGATAAGGCAGTCCATGATGCTGTTTTGAGAAAAGTAACAGCTTTTGCTGTGGATTACGGATTTACAGTTAGAGGGCTTGATTTTTCTCCTATTCAGGGAGGGCATGGCAATATGGAATTTTTAGCCCTCTTGGAAAAAACAGAAGCCCCTCAAAATTTGGTGAGCAATCACATAACAGATATTGTAGAAAAAGCACACAAGGAATTTAAAAAGAATGAAGAAGAATGAGCGTCTGGAATTAATTCGAAAGATTGTTCTTGAAAATGAAATTGAGACACAAAATGAGTTAGTTCAGTTACTAGAAGACTACGGCTTAAAATCAACACAAGCAACGATTTCGCGTGATATCAACACAATCGGAATTATTAAAGTACCAAGCGATTCTGGAAAGTACATTTACGGTCTGTCAAAAGAGACAGCTCGCAAGTTTATGAGTCCCTTACAACAAGCCTGTGATCATATTTTAGAAGTCTCTGAAGAGGCTGCTGGATTGGAACACATGGTTAGCTTGACAGTTGTTCCTGGAAATACCCGTTTATTGAAACGTCTTATTTTAGAAGATTTTCAAGGGGAACTCTTTAGCTTAATCTCAGATGATGACAGCATACTGATTGTGGCTAAAACAAAAGAGACAGCTAAGATTTTAAGAACGAATTTTGAGCAATGGCGAAAGGCTGTACGTTAAGCGGAGGAAGAGAATGCTATTAGAGATTTCCATTAAGAATTTTGCTATTATTGAGGAAATTTCCCTTAATTTTGAAAATGGCATGTCAGTTCTTACCGGAGAAACTGGAGCAGGTAAATCAATCATTATTGATGCCATGAACATGATGCTGGGAGCTCGTGCCAGTACCGAAGTGATTCGAACAGGAGCTAATAAGGCAGAGATTGAAGGCTTTTTCTCGGTGGATGAAAACCCTGAGTTAGATAGCTTACTAGAGGATAATGGTATTGACTTAGGTGATGAATTGATTATTCGTCGTGAAATTTTTCAAAATGGGCGCTCAATCAGTCGCATTAACGGTCAGATGGTTAATTTGACAACCCTCAGAGCAGTTGGTCAGTTCTTGGTTGATATTCACGGACAGCATGACCAAGAAGAGTTAATGAAGCCATCTCTTCACATTAGCATGTTGGATAAATTTGGAGATAAGGCATTTTGGTCAGTCAAAGAGTCCTATCAAAAGTGTTTTGACAGTTATCGACGCTTGCGTAAGCAGGTCATTGAAAAACAACAAAATGAGCAAGAGCACCGTGCACGCATTGATATGTTGGAGTATCAAATTGCAGAAATTGAAGCAGTAGCACTCAAGTCTGGCGAAGATGATTCTTTAAATCAAGAACGAGATAAACTGCTCAACCATAAACACATAGCAGATACCCTAACAAATGCTTATGTTATGCTTGATAATGAAGATTTTTCTAGTTTGGCCAATATTCGCTCAGCTATGAATGACTTGATGGCGATAGAAGAGTACGATCCTGAGTACAAGCTCATGTCAGAGAGTTTGTCAGAAAGTTACTATGTTTTAGAAGAATTGAGCAAACGTTTGGGAGATGTGATTGATGATTTGGATTTTGATGCTGGTCGTCTCCAGCAGATTGATGCTAGGTTAGATAGTATCAACACGATCACCCGTAAGTATGGAGGTACTGTGGATGATGTGCTTGATTATTTTGATAATATCACCAAAGAGTACCATCTTCTCACAGGAAATTCAGAAACGTCAGATAGTTTAGAACGTGAGTTAAAGGTGCTTGAAGGACAGTTAGTCGCAGCTGCAACAGAGCTTAGTCAGTCACGTCATCAGATTGCTATTCAATTGGAAACAGAGATCAAAACCGAACTCACCGAACTTTATATGGAAAAGGCAGATTTTCAGGTCACCTTCACAAAGAGTAAGTTTGGAAAAGAGGGAAATGAACAGGTTGAATTTTATATTTCAACCAATCCGGGTGAAGGTTTCAAACCTTTGGTCAAGGTGGCATCAGGAGGAGAACTATCTAGATTGATGCTAGCTATCAAGTCTGCTTTTTCACGTAAAGAGGACAAGACAAGTATCGTCTTTGATGAGGTAGATACAGGGGTTTCAGGACGTGTTGCACAGGCTATCGCGCAGAAGATACATAAGATTGGAAATCACGGACAGGTCTTAGCTATCTCTCATCTTCCACAAGTGATCGCTATTGCGGACTATCAGTTTTTTATCTCTAAAGAGAGCAATGAGACTTCGACAGTCTCACGAGTGCGTCTCTTGTCAGAGGATGAGCGTGTTCAAGAAATTGCTAAAATGTTAGCAGGAGATAATGTTACCGAGGCAGCCTTAAGTCAAGCGCGTGAGTTGTTGAAGAAGTGATTAGTTTTAATGGCTATCAATGCATTTGAATCAGATGCTTGGTAGCTTTTTAGTTGAATAAATTTTGCTTTATTTATCAAAGGGTGTTAGAATAGAAAAAAAGGAATAACTTAAAAATTAGAAGTAGGAAAAAATATGAGTAAAATTAAGATTCTTACAGATTCATCTGTAACAATTGAACCAGAGTTGGTAGAAGCTTTAGATATTACCGTTGTTCCTTTATCAGTTATGATTGATGGAACGCTTTATTCAGATGCTGATTTGAAAGAAGAAGGTAAGTTTCTTAACTTGATGAAAGCATCTAAAAGCTTACCAAAAACCAGTCAGCCTCCAGTTGGTTTATTTGCAGAGACCTATGAGCGTTTGATGGCTGAAGGTGCAGAGCATGTGGTTGCCATCCACATCACCCACTCTTTATCTGGAACTGTCGAAGCCTCTCGACAAGGTTCCAATATTGCTGGCGTGCCAGCAACTATTATTGACTCGACATTTACAGACCAATCAATGAAGTTCCAGGTTGTTGAAGCTGCAAAAGTTGCTCAAGCAGGAGGTAGCTTAGAAGACGTCTTAGCTAAGATTGAGGAAGTTCGTCAAAAATCAGAGCTTTTTATCGGTGTTTCAACACTTGAGAATCTTGTTAAAGGTGGACGTATCGGTCGTGTAACAGGGGTTATTAGTTCTCTTTTGAACATTCGTGTTGTCATGGAATTAAAGAATCAAGAGTTGCAGACTGTTTTGAAGGGGCGCGGTTCTAAAACCTTTATGAAGTGGTTGGATAGTTTTATTGCTAATATTGGTGACCGCAAAATTGCAGAGCTTGGGATTTCTTATGCAGGAAAAAATAGCTTGGCACTAACGTTGAAAGAAAAGCTTCAACCTTATGTGTCACAAGATATTGCTGTTTTAGAGACAGGCTCTATCATTCAAACACACACAGGTGAAGATGCCTTTGCTGTTATGGTACGATATGAATAAAGCGTTAAAATGGAAAGGGCTTACTGTATTTTTAGTAAGTCTTTGTTTATTTAGTCTTGTTTTTTGGTTACTTTTTCCAACGGTTACTTCTGATACTAAAAAATCAACTGGTTCTCAGTCAGCAAAAGGAGAGACGCTTCACTATCTAGCATTGGGTGATTCTTTAACCGAAGGAGTAGGAGATTCGACTCAGTCAGGTGGCTTCGTTCCTTTATTATCTCATCAGCTTGAAGAGAAATATGACTACCGAGTCAAGTCTGATAATTATGGTGTTTCTGGCAATACTAGCCAGCAGATTCTGAAACGGTTGCGAAAGGATAAACAACTAAAGCAAGCACTTCAATCAGCGGATTTTATGACTCTGACAGTAGGTGGAAATGACCTTATGGCAGTGGCACGAAAATCGTTAGAAGACCTAACTGTTGATAGTTTCGATGAGCCAGCAAAATCTTATCAAGACAGATTGCGTCAACTAATTGAGTTAGCGAGGTTTGATAATCCAGATCTTCCAATTTATCTTGTGGGCATTTACAATCCTTTTTATAAAGTATTGCCTGATACAGAGCGTCTAGAAACGATCGTCTCCAACTGGAATCAAGCCAGTCAAGAGGTTACCAAAGAGTACAAAAAAGTCTATTTTGTCACGGTGGATCAGGTGCTTTACGATGGTATGGATGGTCAAATCGGTACAGGAAATGAGAAGAGTGACAGTTCTCAAACAGAGAATGCTGTCTTGTATGACGGAGATCATTTTCATCCCAATAATACAGGCTACCAACTCATCGCTAACCAAATCATGGAGAAAATCAATGAAACAAAACAAGAATGGTAATTTGATTTGGAAATGGGCTTTTCTAATTTTACTTGCCTTAAACCTCTCCTTGGTAGCAGTGGTTACCGTTAAGGTCATGTTACCGAGAGAAAGCCTTCAAACAAGCAACCCCAAACAATCAAGTATAGAAGTTGGTAGTTTTGAGACCACCCGAGAACATGTTAATCAGACAGTGGCTAGTTACTTGAAAGCCTATCAAACGGATCAGTTAAGTTACTCCTTTACAGCGACAGCAACTAACATTGTTTTTGGAGGAAGCTATCGCTTACTTGGTTATGATGTTCCCCTTCATCTTAATATGACACCGATGGTTTTAAAAAACGGTGATATAAGACTTAGAGTGACTTCGGTTTCAGTAGGGAGTCTGGGATTGCCTAAGAAACAGGTCCTTCGTTACTTAACCTCGAGCTATAAGCTACCTTCGTTTGTAGTGATCGATTCTAAAAAAGCTGTCATTACTCTCGATTTAGATAAGATATCAGACCAATCGGATATCTATTTGAAAGCAAATCAGATTGATCTTTCAGGCAACCATCTGAAATTTACAATCTATAAGAAAAATCCTTCAAACTAATGTCTAATACTTGACCTAAAGTTAAATTTTAGATATGATAGAGACTGTTCAAATAAAGCAGTAATGCTTAATTTTACTAATAAATGGAGGATTTGTTAACATGGCTAACAAACAAGATTTGATTGCTAAAGTTGCTGAAGCAACTGAGCTTACTAAAAAAGATTCTGCAGCAGCAGTTGATGCTGTTTTCGAAGCAATCGAAGCATTCCTTGCAGAAGGTGAAAAAGTTCAATTGATTGGCTTTGGTAACTTTGAAGTTCGTGAACGCGCAGCTCGTAAAGGTCGTAACCCACAAACTGGTGAAGAAATCTCAATTGCTGCTTCAAAAGTTCCTGCTTTTAAAGCTGGTAAAGCACTTAAAGATGCAGTAAAATAAAACTGCTAAAAAAGACCGCTCGTCAGTTGATTCAGCTGAGTGAGAAGGTCTTTTTTTATTATGAAAAATAGTGTATACTTAGGGTAGTACTATGTAAAGGAGGGATGTTTCCGTGGAGTGGTCTTTAGATATTCAAGAAGGGATGCAAAATACTTATAATCATGTTTTGCTACACTTGAGGGAAAAACATATTCGTATTACTGAAACACGTAAGGCTATCATAGCTTATATGATCAATTCGCATCATCACCCAAGTGCCGAACAAATCTACAAGGATCTCTTGCCGATGTATCCTAATCTAAGCCTTGCAACTGTCTATAATAATCTCAAAGTTTTAGTAAAAGAAGGCTTTGTAGTTGAAATAAAGCTAACAAACGATAATACCTCATATTTTGATTTTATGGATTCGAACCATCCTCACGTGGTTTGTGAAAAGTGTGGTAAGATTACAGATATTACCGTTGTTCCGATTTCTGATTTGAAAGAAGAAGCTGAGCAACAATCGGGCTATCAGATTACGAAGACACAGGTATTGATCTATGGTGTCTGTCCTGATTGCCAAGAGCATCGTTACTACCATTAGGAGGTTAGGATGACTGTTTTACAGATAATTATTGTAGCTTTGTTAGTTTTTACAGCTTTCAAGCTGGTAGGTCTTTTTGCCTTATCAAAAGCTATGAAACCAAGTCAAGCAGAAGTTGAGGCGGCTAAAAACAGAAGCCAAGAAGAGATCAACAAGTTAAATGAAGAGTATGACCAAAAGCAAGATGGAAAACTCTTTTAAATACATTAAAAGGCTGGGATTTTGTCCCAGCCTTTGATTTATCCTTGTTTAGGAGATGTAGTGATTAAGCTTCGATATAGTTGAGTTTACCACGGAAGTCTTCAATCTTTTCGTAGCCTTTTTCTGACATGATAGCCTTTAGTTCGTTAGTAATTCGCTCAAAAATAGCAGGTCCTTCTTGATGAAGAGCTGTTCCGATTTGAACCATGCTTGCTCCACAGAGGATGTGTTCAAAAGCATCACGTCCTGACTTGACGCCGCCTGTTCCGATGATTTGGATACTTGGATTGAGGCGTTGGTAGAAGGCGTGGACGTTGGCCAGAGCAGTTGGCTTGATGTAATCTCCGCCAATACCGCCAAAACCATTTTTAGGTCTGATAAGGACAGTTTCATCATCAATGACTAAGCCATTCCCGATTGAGTTAACACAGTTAACAAAAGTAAGAGGAAACTGATTAAAGACAGCGGCTGCTTGGTCAAAGTGAACAATATCAAAGTAAGGAGGTAGCTTTACCCCAAGTGGTTTCGTGTAGTAGGAGAAAACTTCAGTTAGGATTTCGGTTGTTGTTTCAAAATCATAAGCAATCTGTGGTTTTCCAGGAACGTTTGGACAAGAGAGATTGAGTTCAACAAGTCCTGTATAATCAGATGCTTCTACTTGTTTAAGGATAGTATGTGTTTCTGCTGGTGATAGTCCAACTAGAGAAAGAAAATGGTTCTTGCTATTTGGTTGATTTTGAAGCTCAGTAACATAGTCTAAATAATAATCGAATCCCTTGTTTGGAAGTCCCATAGAGTTGATTGAACCTAGAAGTGTATCAGCGTAGCGTGGCTCAGGATTGCCGTCTCTTGCTTCAAGAGTTCCTGTTTTTGTGACGAAAGACCCTGCAAGAGAAGCGTCAATCTCAGCTAATTCTTCTCTTGTCATGCAGTAGACACCTGCAGCGTTCATAAGACAGTTATCGAAATCAAAATTTCCGATTTTAGTAGCGGTTGAAACCATGAGATTCTCCTTTTTGGCAAATTTTTTTAATTTTAACATGACTAATCATATAAATCAAGTAAAATCCGAATAATATTTTTTGTTTTAAAAATAAAGTTTCTGTTTTAAGAGGTTGACCTCCTATTATGAATCGGTGAAAACGAATTTATCTGATAAAATCCATGTAATAGATGGGGAAATACTAGCTTTTTTTAAGGATTTTGGGTAGAATAGTAAGGGTAATGGGTTTTAGCCCAAAATTAAAAAGGAGTACCAAAACACATGGTAAAATTGGTTTTTGCTCGCCACGGTGAGTCAGAATGGAACAAAGCTAACCTCTTCACTGGTTGGGCTGACGTAGATCTTTCAGAAAAAGGAACTCAACAAGCTATTGACGCTGGTAAATTGATCAAAGAAGCAGGTATCGAATTTGACCTTGCTTTCACATCAGTTCTTAAACGTGCTATCAAGACAACTAACCTTGCTCTTGAAGCATCAGATCAACTTTGGGTACCAGTTGAAAAATCATGGCGCTTGAACGAACGTCACTACGGTGGTTTGACAGGTAAAAACAAAGCAGAAGCTGCTGAACAATTTGGTGATGAGCAAGTTCACATCTGGCGTCGTTCATATGATGTATTGCCTCCAGATATGGCTAAAGATGACGAGCACTCAGCACACACTGATCGTCGTTACGCATCACTTGATGATTCTGTTATCCCAGATGCAGAAAACTTGAAAGTTACTTTGGAACGTGCCCTTCCTTTCTGGGAAGATAAAATCGCTCCAGCTCTTAAAGATGGTAAAAATGTTTTCGTTGGCGCACACGGTAACTCAATCCGCGCTCTTGTAAAACACATCAAAGGACTTTCAGACGACGAAATCATGGACGTTGAAATTCCAAACTTCCCACCACTTGTATTCGAATTTGACGAAAAATTGAACGTTACAAACGAATACTACCTTGGTAAATAATTAAAAAGAGAGCTATTTGCTCTCTTTTTATACTTTTATATGATAAAATGAGCCTTATCGATTAGAAGGTAGGAAAAAAGATGGTTCAGTCAATGTGGTTGAATTTTGCGACGAAATCAGTTGCAGATACAGGAAAATTCTTTAGAAAACTTGGTTTTGAGGTGTCTTATCCTCAGGGGGAAGATGGTCCCATCGTGGACGTTCGTCTAGGGAAAAATGGGCAGATTGTTTATTTTGCCGAGGATGTTTTTGCGATGATGGCTCCTTTTCAAGCGTCTACAACTGAAGTTCTGGTCAGTATGGATGTAGCGACTCCTAATGAAGTAGAGGTTTTCCTTGATAAGGTAGCTGAAGCAGGTGGATGTGTCAACTCTCCAGCAGGTGATCGAGGAGGAATCTTTGGTGGTGCTTTTGAAGACTTGGACGGACATCATTTTACTATTATCGTAATGCCGGACTAAAAACGACACTTAGGTGGTGTTGAGGGATTATCTGACAAAAACAACTTTCAATGAGTTTTGAAAAATGCTGGATAGTTTTATATGATAGTGAACATTGTTTTTGAAGACTCTAAAACAGTTTTAGAGAGAAAGGTTGAGACGAGAGTCCTACCTTTTTTGCTTTTTATCTTGTAATCGTTTCAATGATTATAATTTATGATATGATGACAGTAATGGTATGAAAGGAAGGCAGCAGAGTTATGGATAAAAAATTAAAGGCGGAACAACGTCGTCAGGTGATTCTAGAGCAGTTAAAAGAGAGAAGTCAGCCAATTTCAGCTAGTAAATTAGCAGCGACATTGGGTGTCAGCCGTCAAATTATTGTTGGAGATGTTGCTCTTCTTAGAGCTAATGGTCAAGATATTTTATCAACTCCTAGAGGTTACATTTTTTCACAAGCTTTGCCATTGAGTCAGTATATAGGAAAAGTGGTTTGTCACCATAGTCGAGAAGAGACAGCTCAAGAGTTAGCTGTTATCATCGAGGAAGAAGCTATTTTGGTTGATGTAGAGATAGAGCATCCTGTCTATGGTATGTTGACAGCTCCTTTAAATATCAGTAAGAAAACGGATGTTGACTATTTTTTATCTAAGTTGGAGGTATCTCAAGCAGAGCTTCTATCGACTTTAACGCAAGGTGTGCATCTTCATACACTCTCTTGTCGCGATGAGGCCCATTTTGAAGCTGTTAAATCACGGCTTGAAGAGGAAGGTTTCTTGTATAAAGATTGATAAGGGAATAGAGCTTATTAGAACCTAGGAGATGAGTTGGCTAAAAGAGATTTCCTTAAAAACCATTCTAAAATCTATTTATAACATATAGGTGTCTTGACACCTGTATGTTATTTTCTTATAATTAGGGCAATTACATGATACCTAAGGAGATTTTATGAGAAATTCATCAAGTAGACGGTTGACCATAACGGCTATATTAACAGCATTTGGCATTTTGATTCCCCTAATCATGCCAGTGAAAGTTATTATTGGACCGGCATCTTTTACGCTTGCTAGCCATGTTCCTTTATTTTTAGCTATCTTTATCTCACCCTTTGTAACCATCTTGGTGGGATTAGGGACAGCGTTTGGTTTCTTGTTAGCCGGCTTTCCTATAGTGATTGTTCTTAGAGCCTTGTCCCATCTACTCTTTGCTATCATTGCGGCCATAGTGATAAAAAAATATCCCAACTGCCTACAAAATCCGATGAGGTGCTTTCTGTTTGCAGTCTTGGTCAATCTCTTACATGGTTTAGCGGAGTTTGCAGTTGTCTATCTTTTGACAGTAACTTCTACAAGTAGTTTGACTTATCTTCTGTCATTGTTGATCTTGATAGGATTAGGCTCCTTGGTTCATGGGACGATTGATTTTTATTTGGCTTATTTGCTCTGGCGTCTGCTTAGAGACAGAGTAGGACTATCTCTTTCTTTGGAAAAATAGCAGTGCTAATTAACTATGGGTTAGGTCTTATCTTGATAGGTCAATAGAGGCTGGTTTGCTCTTGTGAGACAGTCTCTTTTTTGTGTCTAAAAATAGGAAAAATCACTTCTATTTTAAGATGTTTTCTTTTAAAATGTGATAAAATAGTAGATAAAGTTTTTCAATTTGAGGAAGTCATGTTTACAAAAAAACAATCTGAAAAAATTGCTCAAATACCTAGAGCATCTAGGATGTTTAAGCGATTTTATTTATTATTCGGCATTATCATTGTCCTATTTTTATCTTTGATTGGGCGGCTAGCTTATATGCAGCTGTATCATAAGTCCTTTTATACGAGTAAATTAGGAAGTAGTTCGACTTATAAGGTATCAACAGGGTCTGAGCGTGGTGAGATTTACGATGCTAAGGGAGTTGCTTTAGTTAAAAATACAATTAGTGAGGCAGTTGCATTCACGCGCGGGAATACGATGACCTCAGAAGATATTAAAAAATTAGCGCAGGAGCTGTCACAGTTAATTACGCTATCTGATACGGACGTCACGACTCGTGAAAAGAAAGACTACTACTTGGCAGATCCAGAACAGTATCGTAAAGTAGTGGCTAAGTTACCAAATAAGAAGAAGTACGACAATTATGGCAACAGTTTATCGGAATCAACGATTTATGCTAATGCTGTTGAAGCTGTTTCGGATGACGATATTAACTACTCAGAGGATGAGTTGAAAATTATTCATATTTTCAGTCAGATGAACGGAACCTCCCTCTTTAATACTACTACTTTGGATTCTGAGGATCTTACGGATGAGCAAGTTGCCATCGTCACTGCCAAACAGTCCCAACTATCAGGGATTTCAGTAACCAAGGCTTGGCAACGCTCCGTGACAGATACAGGTCTATCATCAATCATAGGAACGGTATCGTCATCTAAGTCAGGACTTCCAGAAGAAGATGCTAGTAGTTACTTAGCCAAAGGTTACTCACTTAACGACCGTGTGGGAACGTCTTATCTGGAGAAGGCCTATGAAGATACCTTACAAGGTAGTCATACCAAACAGGAAATCACGGTTAATTCCAAAGGTAAGGTGACCAAAACCAAAACAACCTCTGTTGGTAGTAAGGGAAAGAATATTAAATTAACCATTAATCTGGATTTTCAAGAACAGGTTGAAAATATCCTCCAAAATTATTACAGCAGTCAAGTGTCTTCAGGGATAGCCGCTTACTCAGAAGGTATCTACGCTGTCGCTATTGAACCAAGCACGGGTTCAATCTTAGCAATGGCAGGCCTATCGCATGAGACAAATTCTTCCGAGGTAAAAAGCGATGCTTTGGGGACAATCACTCAAGTCTTCACCCCAGGATCAGTTGTCAAAGGGGCAACACTGGCATCAGGATGGGAAAACAAGGTCCTATCTGGCAATGAGGTTCTCTATGATCAGAGTTTACTTGGTATCAGATCTTGGTTTACCTATGGTAAGACACCAATCACAGCAACCCAAGCGTTAGAGTATTCTTCAAATACTTATATGGTTCAAATAGCGCTCAAGTTGACTGGTCAAGAGTACACGACAGCTGATGCAGTTACGACAGATAATTTTAAATCGGCTATGAAAGAACTGCGTTCAACCTATGCTGAGTTTGGTATGGGAACAAGTACTGGACTAGATATTCCAGAATCAGAAGGTTACTTACCGACTGACTATAACTTTTCAAATATGATTTCGGAATCCTTTGGTCAATATGATAACTACACAACGATGCAGTTGGCACAGTATGCAGCAACAGTGGCTAATAATGGGAAACGCCTAGCAACTCACTTAGTAGAAGGTATCTATGATAACGATGATCAGGGTAACCTAGGAAACATTACTCAAAAGATTGAACCAAAGACTTTAAATGAAGTTGCTATTTCGTCTGATGAAATGAAGCTTATCCAAACAGGTTTCTATAATGTGGTTAACAGTGGTAGTGGCTATGCAACTGGTACTGCCATGAGAGGTGGCTATACGACTATCAGCGGTAAGACAGGTACTGCAGAAACTTATGCGACAGACAGTAATGGTAACACAGTGGCTACCGTTAATTTGAATGTTGTGGCCTATGATGCGGATAGATCGATTGCAGTTGCAGTGATGTACCCACACGCTAACAACGATGATAGTAAGGCACATCAATATATTGCTCGGGATATTATTAATCTGTATGTCTCATCATATGCCAATAGCAGTTCTGAGCAAGATAGTTCAGATTCAGAAGAGTAAGAAAGGAAGATACTGTGCTTTATCCAACACCAATTGCAAAATTAATTGAAAGTTTTTCAAAATTACCAGGTATTGGTATCAAAACAGCCACTCGCCTTGCTTTCTATACGATTGGAATGAGCGATGAAGATGTTAATGAGTTTGCAAAGAATTTATTGTCTGCCAAGCGTGAATTAACCTATTGCTCGGTTTGTGGTAATCTAACAGATGATGACCCTTGTAATATTTGTACAGATGCGACAAGAGATTTATCCACTATCTTAGTTGTTGAAGAGTCAAAAGATGTCTCAGCAATGGAAAAAATTCAAGAATATCATGGTCTTTACCATGTCTTGCATGGCTTGATTTCACCGATGAATGGTGTTAGCCCAGATGATATTAATCTAAAAACTTTGATTACTCGTTTGATGGATACAGAGGTTAAAGAGGTTATTATCGCAACTAATGCAACGGCAGATGGTGAAGCAACGTCAATGTATATCTCGAGAGTACTTAAACCGGCTGGCATTAAGGTTACTCGACTGGCACGTGGTTTGGCTGTCGGTTCAGATATTGAGTATGCTGATGAGGTCACTTTACTCCGAGCGATTGAAAACCGTACAGAGTTATAAGAGCGACATTAAGCTACTGTGATTGCTTAAAATAGCCAAGAAAAAAATCATAAATAAAGATAGAGCGATCTGTCTTAATCGTTTAAAAAAACAGTCTGTTTCAAGGCTGTTTTTTTGTTGCTTAGTTTTAGTAGGTATCGGTGAGGTCAGTTTTTACGTCTTCTGACAGGTGATAGTTTTCTTGCAGAGTTATCTTAATCTCCTTATTTTATCAGACTATCTTTAAGGGTTAAATGGAGACCACTTCGATAAAAAGTCTGATAGCTTCTTTTGAAAAAGAAGTTTATTTATAGTATAATGGATAAGATTTGAAGCAAAGAATCACATGAGAAAGGAAGGGTGTTTGGGATGCTATCCCTAGAACACCTTAGTATAAAGATGTCAAAACAAACCCTAGTTTTATTATATGGCGGTCGTTCTGCTGAACGTGAAGTGTCAGTATTGTCTGCTGAAAGTCTGATACGTGCAATCAACTATGATCATTATTTGGTTAAGACTTACTTTATCACACAAAAGGGTGATTTTGTTAAAACGCAAGAGTTTTCAAGCCTCCCAAAAGATGATGACAAGTTGATGACTAATGAAACTGTTGATCTTGCAAAAGTTATCAAGCCAAGTGATATTTATGAAGAAAATGCTGTTGTTTTCCCTGTCCTTCATGGTCCTATGGGAGAGGATGGCTCTATTCAAGGATTTTTAGAAGTTCTAAGAATGCCTTATGTAGGGACTAATATCCTTTCTTCTAGTGTCGCTATGGATAAGATTACAACAAAACATGTTCTTGAATCTGCTGGAGTACCTCAGGTGGCTTACACGGTTTATATTGAAGGGCAAGATTTAGAAAACAGTATTCGTGAAACTTTAGACAAATTAAAGTTTCCAATCTTTGTCAAGCCTGCTAATATGGGATCTTCAGTCGGTATTTCAAAGGCTGAGGATGAAAAGAGTTTACGTGATGCGATTGCACTTGCCCTTAAGTATGATAGCCGTATTTTGATTGAGCAAGGTGTTGTGGCACGTGAAATAGAAGTCGGTCTTCTTGGAAATAGTGATGTCAAAACAACTGAAGCTGGTGAAGTTATTAAAGATGTTGCCTTTTATGACTATAAAGCCAAGTATATTGACAATAAAATTACCATGGCAATTCCAGCACACATTGATGGCGAAGTGATGACTAAGATGCGTCAATATGCTGAGGCAGCCTTTCGTGCTATTGGTGGTTGTGGCCTATCACGTTGTGATTTCTTTTTGACTGAGGATGGTTCAATCTACCTCAATGAGTTGAATACGATGCCAGGTTTCACACAATGGTCAATGTATCCTCTTCTTTGGGAAAATATGGGCTTGTCTTACTCAGATTTAATTGAGGAATTGGTTCGCCTAGCTCAAGAAATGTATGATAAGCGTGAAAGTCACCTGATCTAAGTTAGGTTAGATGTCGAAAAAACTTAGGATAGCTATCTATTAGAAAATCAAAAGAGGTCGGTAATAAGCGCCAACCTCTTTTGACGGTAAAAATACTGCAAAACATAAAAAGGAGAGAGGTCTCTCTAAGAGTTAGACCTACAGCATGATATGAAATTAAGTCTACATGAAGTTGCTCGTGTTGTTGGAGCAAAAAATAATTGGTCTGATTTTGACGATCTGACGCTAGCAGATATTGAATTTGATTCTCGAAAAATCAAGGAAGGTGATCTCTTTTTACCCTTAAAAGGCGAAAGAGATGGGCATGACTTTATTCAAAAAGCTTTTGATAATGGGGCTTGTGCGACCTTTTCAGAAAAATCTCTTGATATAGAGCGTCCTTATCTTTTAGTTGATGATGCTTTGAAAGCTTTCCAGGATTTAGCAGCTTATTATCTTGAAAGAAGCGGTGTTGATGTTATTGCGGTAACAGGCTCTAACGGTAAAACGACGACCAAGGATATGATTCATGATATCTTAGCCACAACTTACAAGACCTATAAAACGCAAGGAAATTATAATAACGAAATTGGCTTGCCTTATACAGTTCTACATATGCCAGATGAGACCGAAAAAATCGTTCTTGAGATGGGGCAAGATCATATGGGAGATATTGCTTTATTGTCCGAGCTTGCCAAGCCTCAAATTGCGGTAGTAACCTTGGTTGGTGAAGCTCACTTAGAATTTTTTGGTAGTCGTGAAAAGATTGCTGAAGGCAAGATGCAAATCACAGATGGTATGGATTCGCATGGTATTCTTCTTGTACCGAATGATACCATCATAGATCCTTATTTACCAGATAATATCAAAACGATTCGTTTTGGCAGCGATGCAGAGCTAAGGGTTACAGAGTTGAGTGAGCAAAAGACATCCTTGACCTTTAAGACGAATTTTATGGACCAGCCAATGACATTACCAGTGACTGGAAAATACAATGCTACCAATGCTATGGTTGCAGCCTATGTTGGGCGTTTGTCTTCTGTTCCTGATCAGTTAATTATTTCTGCGCTAGAAAATTTGAATTTGACACGTAATCGTACCGAGTGGAAAAAAGCAGCAAATGGAGCAGATCTGCTATCAGATGTTTACAATGCGAATCCAACAGCTATGAAGTTGATTTTGGAGACTTTTGCAGCGATTCCAGCAAACGAAGGTGGGAAAAAAATAGCCTTGCTAGCAGATATGAAAGAGCTAGGCGAACAATCGGTTCAACTTCATACGAATCTTATCATGAGTTTAACACCAGATACCATCGATACGCTTGTCTTTTACGGAGAGGATATTGCAGAGTTGGCTCAACTGGCGAGTCAGATGTTTCCAATCGGTCATGTTTATTTCTTCAAGAAGAATGAGGAAGAAGACCAGTTTGAAGACTTACTGTCAAAACTAAAAGAAATGTTACAACCAAAGGATCAACTTTTGCTAAAAGGTAGCCATTCGATGAATCTATCAAAAGTTGTTGAAGAGTTGGAGTCAGGGAATTAATCTTTAGATGAAATGTCTTTTATGATAAAGAGAAAGCTGACCTATGAGGGTGGAGTTTGATATCCAACCTCTTTTATTGTGGGGCTTTGCTAGAAGTTTTAAGTTGTAGCCTCATTATTTACAAAAGAAACTATCACAATCATCAAAAAGAAAAACAGAAGGAGAAAGCATGTCCCGGTCAATAGCAGAACGTTTTAAGGTTAGCTGGAGGAGTATTAACTGGTATTACCTAGCGTACTCGGTGGCTTTTTTAGTAGCATTTGCTGTTTATTTTCTGAAGAGATACCTACCAAATGAAAATGTCAGCACTTATTTTATTTTGTCAATTACGATGAGCAGTCTCGTTTTTGCATGGGATATTTATAGGCGAGGTTGGAATAGAGAAACGGTACTAGCTATCATTGCTGCAGTGGCATACGTTATCATCTTACCGGTTCACTATTACACCAGGGACTCTATATCGACTTTTTCAGTGCTGTCATTCTTTTTCTTGTCAGTTGCAGTAGACCAAGAGGACCGTCATCTGGTTCAGGTTGTTTTTTATACCAAGCTCTTACTGGGAATCGCTGTACTGACGCTATTTGACCTAGGTATTTTTCAAGATTTTTTAACTTACCGTTCAGGTGAAGTTGAAGAAAAAGTAAGGCATTCCTTTGGTTTTGGCCATCCCAATTCTTTAGGAATGTATATGGTTGTTTTGCTGATGGACTACTTCTTGATGATGCGAAAAGAGAAGGTTAGTTTTTTAGCTTACCTGATGGGCTTTGGCTTTTCCTTATTGATTTTTGCGGCTAGCGATTCAAAATTAAGTTTAATGGTAGGACTCCTTGTTCTGGGAATTAGTTTGCTGAAACAGAGGTTGAATCGTATTGTTATCAAAGGTCAGCTACTGTTTTCAGGGATTATGATAGCTTACCTCTTGGGAATTTTGCTATCATTTAGTTATCAAGAAAATATCCCTTTCTTCACCTCACTTAATGCCTTGTTCACAGGTCGCTTAAAGTATGCCCATCAATACATGGTGACCTACGGTCTTCATCTATTTTCAAATGATTACCCGTCATTGTACAGTTATGGTGTCATGTTAGCCAATGAAAACTTTTATGTGGATAGCTTGTTAAGAAATGGTCTTGTTTTGTATCTATTCTATCCTTTCATGATGTGGCTACAAATTGAGCGTAAGCAGTTTAGTCTGTACTATGTTTGCTTAACAATGCTTTGCTTTTTCTTGGCAATGGTTGAGGATTATGGAGCCAGTGTTTTGATGATGACACCGCTCTTATTCAATTATTTTGGTAGAGATCAGGACGAAGTATCACTGGTATCTGACTCCACACCACTGTGGCAGAAAGTTAAACATTTCTTTGATAGGAGAGGGCAGTAAGGTTTGCCAGAATGTTTCTTTTTAGCTATAATAAAAGAGTTGTCAGTGCGCAGCTCTTTTTTATGTGTGCTGAAAAATCTAAGGAGAATACCAATGTAAGCTCAATCATTTTGACGATGCACCGCTATTATCAATACAAGAAAAGAAAGAAATGTTATGACTATTCAAGACGAAATTAAGAAACGCCGAACGTTTGCCATCATCTCTCACCCGGATGCTGGTAAGACAACAATCACTGAGCAATTGCTCTATTTTGGGGGTGAGATCCGTGAGGCAGGTACTGTTAAAGGGAAAAAAACAGGGAACTTTGCCAAATCTGACTGGATGGATATTGAGAAACAACGTGGTATCTCTGTAACCTCATCTGTTATGCAGTTTGACTATGCAGGAAAACGTGTCAATATCCTTGATACACCAGGGCACGAGGACTTCTCAGAGGATACTTACCGTACCTTGATGGCGGTGGATGCAGCTGTCATGGTCGTTGACTCTGCCAAGGGTATTGAGGCTCAGACTAAAAAACTCTTTGAGGTTGTCAAACACCGTAACATTCCCGTTTTTACCTTTATCAATAAAATTGACCGTGATGGGCGTGAGCCACTTGACCTTTTGGAAGAACTGGAAGAAGTGCTAGGTATCGCAAGCTATCCCATGAACTGGCCTATCGGTATGGGGAAAGCCTTTGAGGGACTTTATGACCTCCACAATGAGCGTTTGGAACTCTACAAGGGTGATGAGCGCTTTGCAACTATTGAAGAAGGGGATAGCCTTTTTGCCAGCAACCCTTTCTATGAACAAGTTAAAGAAGATATTGAGCTATTGAGCGAAGCTGGAAACGAATTTTCAGAAGAGGCTATCTTGGCTGGAGATTTGACACCTGTTTTCTTTGGTTCAGCTCTTACTAACTTTGGGGTACAGACTTTCCTCGATACTTTCTTGGAATTTGCACCAGAGCCACACGGTCACAAGACAACAGACGATGACCTGATTGACCCGCTCGACAAAGACTTTTCAGGATTTGTCTTTAAAATCCAAGCTAACATGGATCCGCGTCACCGTGACCGCATCGCTTTTGTCCGTATCGTTTCAGGTGAGTTTGAGCGTGGTATGTCTGTCAATTTGACACGCACAGGCAAGGGTGCTAAGCTCTCAAACGTGACGCAGTTTATGGCGGAGTCTCGCGAAAATGTGGAAAATGCTGTCGCTGGAGACATTATCGGGGTATATGACACAGGAACTTACCAAGTTGGTGATACTTTGACAGTTGGTAAAAATAAGTTTGAATTCGAGCCTCTACCAACCTTCACACCAGAAATTTTCATGAAAGTTTCTGCAAAAAATGTCATGAAACAAAAATCATTCCATAAAGGAATTGAGCAATTGGTTCAAGAAGGCGCTATCCAGCTTTATAAAAATTACCAAACGGGTGAGTATATGCTTGGGGCTGTTGGTCAATTGCAGTTTGAAGTCTTCAAACATCGTATGGAAGGCGAGTACAACGCAGAAGTTGTTATGACACCGATGGGTAAAAAGACGGTACGCTGGATTAAACCTGAAGACCTTGATGAACGCATGAGTTCTAGCCGTAATATCTTGGCTAAAGACCGTTTTGACCAACCTGTCTTCCTCTTTGAAAATGATTTCGCCCTTCGCTGGTTTGCGGATAAATACCCAGATGTCGCACTTGAAGAGAAAATGTAATTAATAGACTAAAGAGACTGAAAAGTTAAGGTTTGATCTTCCTGTAACATAGAACAAGATAAAAAGGCTTAGAGTAACTCTGTTAAGAAGATGCTATAAGCCTTTTATTATTTGTCTTTTCATTTGATTAAGTAATTAATTGACAATTCTAATATTTTATTTTATAATGTATGCAGAAAAAAAGGAGGAAATTATGAAAAAGAAATGGTTAAGATTTGGGATAGTGGGTGCTGTCTTGGCTACGGCTCTAGTAGCTACTAATGATGTCAAGGCAGATACCGCCATCTACCGCCTCTACAATCCTAGTTTAAAAGAGCATCTTTTTACTGCAGATCAGAATGAATACAATGTTCTGGCATCAAGGGGATGGAGTCAAGAAGGACAATCTTGGATTGCACCTGATGAAGGAGTAGCGGTTACACGATTATATAGTAAAATCACTCATAAACACCTTTATACAACAGATGCTAATGAAATTATGGTTTTAACAGCTAGTGGAGCATGGACTCAAGATGCTATGAGCTTCTATTCTGGAGGTAGTATTCCGATTTATCGTCTGTATCATGCTGGTATTCAGACACATCTCCTAACAGCGGATACTAATGAATATTCTGTCTTGTCTGGAGCTTGGAATCCAGAAGGAATTAAACTATATGCCAAATTGCTACCAGGCCAATCGACCCAAACGGTTAATCCATTTTTAGTTGGTACATGGACAAATGATTTGGGACAGAGTTTGACTGTTTCAGCTGATGGATCAGTTGTTGATTCCTATTCTGGCGCAACTGCTCAAGTCACTGTAAAATCAGTTAGCCAATCTGGAGTTATCGAGGGTGGCGTGTCATCTGGTTATGGTATTTACGCTATTCCAGCTAATGTCACTGATCCTGTGTACTCAAGTGTTGATAGCCGAGATCGTATCATCGCAGGTCAAGGTGTTCAAGCCAGTGTTGCGGATGCTCACCCATATTATCGTAATTAGTTTTTTAACTTTATCAGAAGAATCTGGTAAAGTTTTTTGATTATAACCTTCTTGAGTGTCAATTGTGGAGCAAATTCATATCTTTTTATTGCATTCAGACTAAGGATAGACCTATACGGTAACTAAAAACCCTTTTACTGGATTAATCAGTAAAAGGGTTGTATTAGGTGTGATTTACATTCTTAGTTTTTGGTATCAAGTAAGCGATACATGAAAGGAGAGAGTACCCAGATGACGATAACGCAAGCAATGGTTTCCCCTAGCCAAGAGCTACCATTGATGTAAAACGAATAGTAAACAGCGCTTTGCCCTTTTGGCGCATAAGACCCCCAGAAGATGATACCCGCGATAAAATGGATAATGTAGCGACTGAGCGTTCCAATAAGAACACCTAACATGCTAAAGATAAGCAGTTTGATTCTTTGGTGGGCTTGCCTGGCAGAATCAATGGCAGGTTTAACAAAACCAGCAAAGCCAATGAGAGAAAATGCGACGAAATACTCTAAGAAACCTTGGAATAAGTTAAGGAATCCACTGGCAGCTTGTCCAGTAATGATTTGGAGAAGTCCCCAAAGGAATCCTGAAAGCATACCAGCCTTGGTACCCCAACGAAAGGTAACAATGAAGATAGGAACCATTTTAAATGAGTAGGAAATCCAAGGACCAATTTGCATTGGTTGGGTGAAGACATCTAAAATATAAGCGAGAGTAGCAAAAAGCGATACCTCGGCTAATAAACGAATATTTGTTTTTTTCATAAAAAACCTCCTGGCCCCAATTGATGAATTGTAGGCATCTATAGTATTGCCACAATCAAAACATCAAAAGGAATCAGGAGTGCTCTGATCTCTTTAATATGTGCACATCCCTCCGCAAGTCTTAACTTGATCAGGTAGTAAGAGTTTAGGAAATCCAGTCTCAGCGTGAAGCTCCTCTTGTGACAATTGCTATTATAATATAGGATTACTTTTTTTGCAAGCGCTTTTACAGTTTTTTATTGCGATTAAGGGTGAGAACTGTTATAGTAATAAAAAATGGAGGATAGCAATAATGGGAATTTTATCAGGTATAATAGGTAACGCTTCTCACAAGGATAGTCGTAAAGTGGAACAACAACTTGAGACTATCTTGATTCCTGGAGAACAAGTTAACTTAGCTTTCAGTCTTGTTCGCGATTTAATTGTTTTTACGGATAAACGTTTGATTTTGGTTGATATTCAGGGGGTAACTGGGAAGAAAACGTCCTATAAGTCACTTCCTTATCGTTCCATCTCACGATTTACAGTAGAAACTTCTGGGCACTTTGACTTGGATGCAGAATTGAAAATTTGGGTTTCATCTGCTTTAGAACCAGCAGAAGTGCTTCAATTTAAGAGTGATCAAAGTGTCGTTGAGATTCAACAAGCCCTAGCTGCGGCTGTATTAAGGTAGTTTGTATTTTTAAAAGCACAGCATATTAACGAACCTAATAATAAAAGAGCCTCTAGGCTCTTTTATTATTAGTATGTGAAAGCGTAATCCAGTTAAAATAAGATAAATCTCAACGTTTTATTTTTTATTGTGTTATAATAGATAGGTTGTCAAAACAATACCTACTAGATTGTCTAGTAAGATTATGCTCAATAGGGCAGCTTCGCACTGCCTTTAGAAAGAAGAAACAATTGAAATTTACAGAATTAAACTTATCAGAAGACATCCAATCAGCTGTTGTAGCGGCTGGTTTTGAAAAACCATCACCGATTCAAGAGTTGACAATTCCTCTTGCACTCGAAGGTAAAGATGTTATTGGGCAAGCTCAGACAGGTACTGGGAAAACCGCTGCCTTTGGTTTGCCGACACTTGATAAAATTGATACCGATAGAAATCTTGTCCAAGCGCTTGTTATTGCCCCAACACGTGAATTGGCAGTTCAGTCTCAAGAAGAACTCTTCCGTTTTGGACGTGATAAAGGGGTTAAGGTCCGTTCCGTTTATGGTGGTTCATCCATTGAAAAACAAATCAAAGCCCTTCGCTCAGGTGCTCATATCGTTGTTGGAACACCAGGTCGTCTCTTGGACTTGATTAAACGCAAGGCTTTGAAATTGCAAGATGTTGAAACGCTTATCTTGGATGAGGCTGATGAGATGCTTAACATGGGCTTCCTTGAAGACATCGAAGCCATCATCTCACGTGTACCAGAAGAGCGTCAGACCCTTCTTTTCTCAGCAACAATGCCAGATGCCATCAAGCGCATCGGTGTTAAATTTATGAAAGACCCTGAGCACGTTAAAATCGAAGCCAAGGAATTGACTAACGTTAACGTTGACCAGTACTATATCCGTGTCAAAGAACAAGAAAAATTTGATACCATGACTCGCCTCATGGATGTTGACCAACCTGAGTTATCAATCGTTTTTGGTCGTACCAAACGCCGTGTGGATGAGTTGACGCGTGGTCTTAAATTACGTGGTTTCCGTGCAGAAGGTATCCATGGAGACCTTGACCAAAACAAACGTCTTCGTGTTATTCGTGATTTTAAAAATGATCAAATTGATATCCTCGTTGCAACTGATGTGGCAGCGCGTGGTCTTGATATCTCTGGTGTCACTCACGTTTATAACTACGATATTCCACAAGATCCAGAAAGTTATGTTCACCGTATCGGTCGTACAGGTCGTGCTGGTAAGTCTGGTCAGTCAATCACTTTTGTCTCACCAAACGAGATGGGCTACCTTACCATTATTGAAAACTTGACCAAAAAACGCATGAAAGGTCTCAAGCCTGCAACAGCAGAAGAGGCTTTCCAAGCTAAGAAAAAAGTTGCTCTTAAAAAGATTGAGCGTGACTTTGCGGATGACAATGTACGTGCTAACTTTGATAAATTCAAAGGTGATGCTGTTAAACTAGCTCAAGAATTCACACCAGAAGAGCTTGCCCTCTATATCCTTAGCTTGACAGTACAAGACCCAGACACTATGCCAGAAGTTGAGATTGCGCGTGAAAAACCATTACCGTTCAAACCATCAGGTGGTGGATTTGGTGGCAAAGGTAAAGGTGGTCGTGGTAATCGTGACCGCAACCGTGGTGGTCGTGATAATGACCGTCGTGGCGATCGTCGCCGTGATGATCGTGACGGTGGACGCCGTGATTTCAAGCGTACCTCAAACAAAAATAAAAAAGACTTTCAAAATAAAGACAACAAACGCCCACACCGCACCTCAAGCGAGAAGAAAAATGGCTTTGTTATCCGTAACAAGGGAGATAAGTAGATAGTCCTTCTCTAAAAGGCGGCTCTTCGTCAACTGTAGTGGGTTGACTTATAATCAGCAGCGAGAGAGAATCAGATTGGTTCTCTCTTTTTGCATGTTTAAAGCGATGAGAATC
>NZ_JAFBEI010000031.1 GCF_016908655.1 Streptococcus saliviloxodontae | reverse complement strand
TATCCTTTGACAAATATCTAAGCCGACTACTTTAGGTCAAAAAAGGTTCTGTCGTTCAGAAAATGAAATGGAGTATCTCATGCGTTTGTCGTGCGCCCTTGTTGGTACGTTTGACCTGGTAGCCAAAGGATTCAATTTCAGACTGAACATAGTCCATGATTTTGTGGGTAAAGCCAGTTGGCGATGGGATATTTGTCAATTTTGTAATATAGTCAACGGTTGTTTTCATAAGTTCTCCTTAATGTGTAAAGTCAGCCTGTGCTTTTAAGATAATAGCTGCTAGACGCTCAATATCTGAGATAGTGCCGCGTAATTCAAAGTCACCAAGCATTGGAAAACCGAAGCGCTGGCTATATTGTTTAGCAGTTAGACAGTATTGGTTGTTAAAATTACGATTACCAGAACCGATAATACCAAAGCAGTTTTTGAAGTTATCATGAGCTGCGATAAAGTCACCCAGTGGATTGGTCAAAATTTCGACATCTCCATCGTCAATCCCATTTCCACCCTCCAGATAAGTAGGTAAAATAGCCACAAAAGGCTCTTCAACTGGGAACGTTTGGTGGTCTAGTTCCTTGATATTGATTTGACGGGTGGTGATACTATGGTTGAAAGCAAGATAGTCTGAGAGCCGCTTAACAAAACTGAGCGTATTGCCACTAAGACTAATAAAAACAATCGTTAGTTGAGACATGATTTCTCCTTTTTAATGTGATAAACAGAGTATTTTAGTGCTTTTATTTTAGCATGAGAGAGGAGCTTTTTCAATGAGACTTAATCCCATTTAAAATCCCTTATTCAGTTGACTATCTGAATAAGGGATTTTACTAGGATTTAGTGTTGATAGGGATGATCCCATCAATTATTTTTCTTAGTGACGGCGTTTTTTGAGACCGAAGAAGCCAAGAATGCTCATCATTCCCAAACCAATCATTGTTAGTGTACTGCTTTCCTGACTACCAGTTTCTGGAAGTGTAGTCTCTTGTGCTTTAGCTAGCTTAGAGTTAGCTTTAGTTGCAGCTACTACTTGGTTTTGCTTGTGAGAAAGTGTTTCTTGGTAGGCTTTAGCGACAGTCTGGTAGATGACAGTTTCTAGTTGACTATCGGCGTTAGCTTTAGTGTTTTGAACATTATTAGTGCTATATTTACTGCTTTGATTGTTGCTAGCTTTATCGCTTTTAACGTTTTGATTGTTGTTAGACTTGTCGTTGTCTTTAGTGTTTTGATTGTCGCTAGCTTTGTCGCTGTCTTTAGTGTTTTGATTGTCGCTAGCCTTATCGCTATCTTTAGTGTTTTGATTGTCGCTAGCTTTATCGCTGTCTTTAGTGTTTTGATTGTCGCTAGTGTTATCACTAGCTTTATTATCTTGGTCGTCAGTCTTATTATCTTGCTGATTTTCAGAAGCTGTGTAATGGAATTGGTATTCTCCAAATCCTTCAGAGCTTGAGGCACCGACATAAGTGATGTTTTTGTTGTCTGCGAGATGGTTTTGGGCAGTTTCTGATGACAAGAAACGTAGATCAGCTCCTTTGATGCTATCTGTAAATGACCAGTTATTATCAGCAGAAGGGTTAATCACTTTCTCAGAAACGATGTAGTCAATGAGAACTTGACGGTTTTCAAGGTTAAGAAGGCGTTTTTCAGCAGCGTCTCGAACACCAGGGAAGTTACCTGTTGCACGGTAGTTGTTGCTGGCTACGATAAAGACTTGGTCAGGGTCAATATCTTTACCTTGATACTGAAGGTTACGAACACGATTAGCATCAGGGTTAACTAGATTTCCTTCAAAATCATATTTGTTAGGTTGTGTGATATCGAATTGATAAGTCAAACCATCAATAACATCGAAGTTGTAAGAACGGTAGTTACTGTTGATTAGTTGTTGTGGTTCGGTGCTGTTTGGATCAATTTGGTTAAATTGACCAGCTGACATTTCCAACCATTCCTTGATTTGAGCGCCTGTTAGTTTGATGATGGCAGTGACATTGTCGTAGAGGTAGAGGTCTGCCACGTTTTTAATAGCTAAAGGACCTACAGGGATATCAGTGTAGTAGCTAGCATCACCGCGTGTACCAGCTTTAAAAGGAGCGGCAGCGGATAAGATTGGAAGATCTGCATCGGCTGTACCAGCTAGTTGTTGTTTCACATACCATTCTTGAGCATTGTTTACAATTTGAATAGATGGGTCATCAGTTACTTGGGCAAAGTAGCTGGTAATTGGTGCTGTTGTTTCACCGACCTCTTTACGGACGTAATCGATAGTACCTTGGTGTTCTTCAGCAACCATATCAATCAATTCTTGGTCAACATCAGTTGATTTGGTATCGATTTTTTGCAATTTAGCCTTGCTGTTAGCGACAGTCCATTTACCATCTTTGTAGGTTAATTGGATATCCATGATACCTAGGTGGTCACCAAATTTACCAGCCATGACAACAGGCTTGCCATTGATGAGACCGTTAACATCATCGACTCCAGCGTATCTAGCGTAGAAGCTTGTGCCATCTCCATTAGGGAAGTTGGCGTGTGAGTGACCTGTTGCGACAGCGTCAACACCATCGATAGCAGCTAACTGGTAGCCTTCGTTTTCTTCGTTTTTAGTGTATTGGTCATCACCGATACCTGAGTGAGCTGCGACAAGAATAAAGTCAGCGCCATCTGCCTTCATCTTAGGAACCATAGCCTTAACAGCTTCGAGTGGGTCATCTACGATAACTTTTCCTTCTAAGTTAGCCTTATCCCACACTAAGATTTGTGTAGGAACTACCCCAGTGATACCGATTTTGATGGTAACAGGTTTGCCGTCTGTATTTGTAAAGTTTTTCTCGATAATTTTATACGGAGTGTAGTAGTTTTCACCTGTTTTAGCGTTACGAATATTAGCATTGATGATGTTGATATTGGCAGCTTTAACCATGCGGTCGATGAACTCTAAACCATAGTTAAACTCATGGTTACCGAGTGTTTCAGCATCATAGCCTAATTTTTCAAATGCTTTGTACATAGGGTGTGTTTCACCCTCTTTAACAGGATTGATAAGGGCTTCATACGTCCCAAAAGGTGTTCCTTGGATAGTATCTCCACTGTCAACAAGTACAGTATTGCTGTTTTCTTCGCGAGCTTGTTTGATGAGGACAGCTGTTTTGGCAAGACCTACAGCTTGAGACTCCTTATCTTGGTAATAGTCATAGTTTACCAAGTTGGTGTGAAGGTCAGTTGTTGATAGGATACGCATGTTGACACTGTCACCTTCGACAGGTTCTGCGACGGTAGCTTCGGTACTTGGTTCAGTGATAGCTTCTGTAACAGGGACATTTTCCGTTGTACTTGTCTCACTGTCGCTAACAGGTGTCTCAGTAGTTGTAGCAACAGTTTCTGTTGTGACAAGGTCACTTGTCACATCTGTAGGAGCTGCTGTAGAATCGCTTACAGTGGTCTCAATTGTAGCTGTATCTACTGATGAGGTAGCGGTAGCTTGGTCTTGTGTGGCCACCAACTCAGTTGCGGTATCGCTAGGGAGATCTGAAGTGATTTCATCTGCCTTGATAAGCTGACCGGAGCTAGCGAGAACAAGTGCAGAGAGAAGAAGTGCACTTTTAGGGATATAAGATTTTGCCATAAACATTTCCTTTTTCTAATTTCTTACCTTACATATTATATAAAATGGAACCCCATTCATCAATATATTGCTTCCAAAATGAGATGTAAAGGCGAATGTTTTTAAAATTTAATGATAATATTGTTCGATTTCTTTTGCTGCTAGTTGGCTTTGAGAAAGGGGGAGAAAATCTTTTCTTTCGTTACCTTAAAAGCATTTTTTAGCCATCTCTTTTTTCATTTTAATCAGAAAAGTGGTAAAATAGGTAACAATATTATTTTTTTTTCTAGTAAAAAGAGGACTAAGTATGGTGAAAGAAGTCAATTTAACAGGGGAAGAGGTTGTCGCACTAACGGCTCAGTATATGAGTCAAGCTGATGTGGATTTTGTTCAAAAAGCCTTAGAATATGCTACAGCAGCACATTCACTACAGTTTAGAAAATCAGGTGAGCCTTACATTATTCATCCCATTCAGGTAGCTGGGATTCTGGCAGGCTTGCATCTGGATGCTTGTACAGTAGCCTGTGGTTTTTTACATGACGTGGTAGAAGATACAGATATCACACTAGATGATATTGAGTTTGACTTTGGTAAGGATGTCAGAGATATCGTTGATGGTGTGACCAAGCTAGGTAAGGTGGAGTACAAGTCTCATGAGGAGCAGTTGGCTGAGAATCATCGCAAGATGCTCATGGCCATGTCTAAGGATATCCGCGTTATCCTGGTGAAGCTAGCTGACCGTCTTCACAATATGCGTACGCTCAAACATTTGCGTCCTGACAAGCAAAAACGTATCTCACGTGAGACCATGGAGATTTATGCACCATTGGCGCACCGATTGGGGATTAGTACCATCAAGTGGGAATTGGAGGATATGTCTTTTCGTTACCTCAATGAGGTGGAATTCTACAAGATTTCTCATATGATGACTGAAAAGCGTCGTGAACGCGAAGCCTTGGTGGATGAGATTGTTGATAAGATTAAGACAACCACACAAGAACAAGGTGTTTTTGGTGAGGTCTATGGTCGTCCAAAGCATATTTACTCTATCTATCGCAAGATGCGTGACAAGAAGAAACGTTTTGATCAGATTTTTGATTTGATTGCCATTCGTTGTGTCATGGAAACGCAGAGCGATGTCTATGCCATGTTGGGTTACATTCATGAACTGTGGAGACCAATGCCAGGTCGTTTCAAGGATTATATTGCTAATCCTAAAGCCAATGGATACCAGTCTATCCATACAACGGTTTATGGTCCAAAAGGGCCTATTGAGATTCAAATCCGTACCAAGGAAATGCATCAAGTCGCTGAGTATGGGGTTGCCGCTCACTGGGCTTATAAAAAAGGTATTACTTCTAAGGTAGATAGCAAAGAGCAGGCTGTCGGGATGAACTGGATTAAAGATCTGGTTGAGTTGCAGGATGCTTCTGATGGTAATGCCAAGAACTTCGTTGACTCGGTCAAAGAGGATATTTTCTCAGAGCGTATCTATGTCTTTACACCGACAGGGGCTGTGCAGGAGTTACCAAAAGACTCTGGTCCGATTGACTTTGCTTACGCTATTCACACCCAAGTTGGGGAGAAGGCTACAGGTGCCAAGGTTAATGGTCGTATGGTGCCATTGACAGCCAAACTCAAGACAGGCGATGTCGTCGAGATTGTCACTAATAGCAACTCCTTTGGACCAAGCCGTGACTGGATTAAGATTGTTAAGACAACCAAGGCTCGTAACAAGATTCGTCAGTTCTTTAAAAATCAAGACAAGGAACTCTCAGTCAACAAGGGACGTGACTTACTGCTCAGCTATTTCCAAGAGCAAGGTTATGTCGCTAACAAATACCTAGACAAAAAGCATATTGAAGCTATCTTACCTCGTCTCAGCGTTCGTAGTGAGGAAGCTCTTTACGCGGCTGTTGGTTTTGGAGAAATCAGCCCCGCTTCTGTCTTTAACAAGCTGACTGAAAAAGAGCGCCGTGAGGAAGAGCGTGCCAAGGCTAAGGCTGAAGCAGATGAATTGCTTAATGGTGGCGAGATTAAGACGGAGAACAAGGATGTTCTCAAGGTCAAGAGTGAAAATGGCGTAGTCATTCAAGGGGCTTCAGGCTTATTGATGCGTATCGCTAAATGTTGTAACCCTGTACCTGGTGATGAGATTGAAGGCTATATCACTAAGGGGCGCGGTGTTGCCATTCACCGTGCTGACTGTCACAATATCAAGAGTCAAGAAGGCTATGAGCAGCGCCTGATTGAAGTGGAGTGGGACAGCGAAAACACTAGCAAGGATTACTTGGCAGAGATTGATATCTACGGACTCAATCGTTCAGGGCTTTTGAACGATATTCTCCAGATGCTGTCAAATACGACTAAAAATGTTTTGACGGTCAACGCTCAACCAAGTAAAGACATGAAGTTTGCTAATATCCACCTGAGCTTCAATGTCCCTAACCTAGCAGAATTAACCAGCTTAGTGGATAAGATTAAGATTATTCCTGATGTGTACAGTGTTAAGCGGACAAATGGGTAATGTGACGAAATATGAGATTTTAAAATCGGCTTTTCTGTTGAATTGACCGATTTTTCTCTTTAGAAAGGAAAAAATCATGAAATTAGTTATTCAACGTGTTACAGAGGCTTCTGTCACTATCGACGGTGAGCTTAGAGGTGCTATTGGTCAGGGATTGCTACTCTTGGTTGGTATAGGTCCTGATGATACCAATGATGATTTGGATTATGCAGTTCGAAAACTTTTGAATATGCGTATCTTCTCTGATGAGGAGGGCAAGATGAACTTGTCTGTCTTGGATATCGGGGGTCAGGTGTTATCGATTTCTCAGTTTACACTCTTTGCGGAGACGAAAAAAGGAAATCGCCCAGCCTTTACCAAGGCGGCTAAACCTGACTTAGCTAGCCAGCTTTACGACCTTTTTAATGCTAAAATGGCAGAGCAGCTGCCAGTCAAAACAGGTGTTTTTGGAGCTGATATGCAGGTGAGTTTAGTCAATGATGGACCTGTGACCATTCTTTTAGATACCAAAAATCCCTAAAAAAGTGAAAACTTGCGATTTTTTAATAGATGTTTTTGCAAGCTACCTAAAAGTTTAGTACAATAGACGTATGAATAAAAGAACAGGATTAGCTTTGGGAGCCATAGGACTTGCCTTACCGTGGTTGCTCATGATGATTAGCCTCAGCCAAAATCCTATTAAGAAAACGACTCGGACCTCCAGCTCCTCATCAGTTGATTTAAAACACTTGAAAATGGATGTGTCGGCCATTGCCAATGGTGATTTTACGAGCTTAACAGGAACATGGCAAAATAGTGCAGGTCTAACGCTTATTTTTGATAAAAGTGGTTTGATTAGCCCCTCAGCCAATAAGGTGACTGCTATCCGCTATCGTGACGGTTTTGCGCGTGCCATTTTAACCAATAAAAAAGAATCATCAGATGCTTATCGAGATGGGGTCGGTATCTGGTTTTACCCTCAAGGAATAGCGACACGTGTCAACGGCTATAAGCAAGATAAGGATTCGATTGTTATTTCAAGTAGTGGCAACGGAGAAGATAATCCTTACTTCAAAGTCTCAATAGCGACACGCTTGACCGATTCAGGAGAAGCAGATACCTCGTCTGATTATACGAATGCTAATATTGACGAAGTAGCTGGTACCTACACCTTGACGAAGGCAGCAGACGTCAAGGCGAGTCCAGATAGCTCCGCTAAAACAGTTGCGACCTATGCAACTGGTCAGTCGATTAATTATGATCAGCTAGTAACAGTGGATAAGCAGCAGTGGTTATCTTACCTCAGCAGTAGCGGAGAAAGACGCTATGTGTTAATGAAAAAATAAAGTGGAGCAATTTTGCTTCCACTTTTTGCGTAATAACAGACTACTATGAAAAATCATTTTTGATTTGAGATAATAGTCATTAGTGAATATCTGGAAAGGGAATCTTATGTTTAAACGCTTGCTTATCTTTTGTTTAGGGGTATCAGCACTTGCTCTTGGTATTGTGTTAAATACCAAGACGATGCTAGGAGTGTCTTCAATCTCGTCAGTACCTTATGTTCTCAGTAATTTCAGCCCTTTAAGTTTGGGTCAGGCAACAATGGCAATGTATATCATCTATGTGCTATCTCAGGTTGTCTTGCTCAAAAGGTTGACAGTCAAGATGGTGTTGCAGATTCCTTTTGCCTTTCTCTTTGGGCTCATCGTTGATCTGTTTGATGGACTGTTGCAGCTGACACCAACCAGCTTTATGTGGTCTTTGGTATACTTGGTGCTAGCAATTGTCATTACTGCCTTTGGTGCTTGTTTGGTTGTTTCGATGAACCTCGTTCTTAATCCGCCGGATGGGATTGTCAACACTATTGCCTTTGTTAGCAATCAGGAATTTGGTCGTATCAAATTGATTTTTGATTGTAGTATGGTCAGTCTGTCGCTTATCTTATCTTGGGTGTTTAGCCATCGGCTGATTGGGTTTGGTCTTGGAACTATTGCGTCTGCATTGTTTATCGGACAACTGATTTCCTTTTTTAATCATTATCTCGCAAGTTTTTTTGCGAGGGTGACTAATAGCTAGACTTATAGAGAGGATAGTTGGCAATGAGAGGTTTTATACCTCTTTTTTTGAGGCCTTACTATGAGTAGGTACTGGTTTTAGAGGGAATCAATCTGAGCTGACGGGCGTGCTAGAGGAAAGTTATTTGATAATTTTGGAGCATTGTACTTGCCTATGCTATTCTTTCTTGATAAACTTGTATCTAAATCGAGTACAAGCTTAGGAGGGAAACTAGTGGATACAAAATTTTCGGTGGCATTACACCTTCTTGTTTTTGTAGCTGAGAGTGACAAGGTTGCCTCTTCAGAAAACCTCGCTAAGAGTGTGGGCACTAATGCTAGCCATATTCGTAAGATTACACGGTTACTTAAGCAAGCAGGGATTTTAAACAGTCAACAAGGAAAGTCAGGCTTTGTCTTAACTAAGGATAAGCGCGATATCAGCTTAGCAGCTATTTACCAGGCTGTTTATCCTGATAAGGCTCTGCTTCATATCCATGAAGACCCCAATCCTGATTGTCCGATTGGTAAGCAGATTGGACAAGTCCTAAGACCGACCTTTGCCACAATTGAAGATCAGCTTATGCGAGAGCTAGAAGAAGAGAGTTTGGCAGATATCATTGACAAGCTCTATCAAAGCACTAATACAAATACAGATCATAACTAGAAAAGAGAACTCATGAAAGCAGCACAATTACTACGTTACAGCAAAACAAGTACAGACCTTACAATCAACGATATTGCTAAACCAAAACCAAAGGCAGATGAAATCTTGGTCAAGGTAAAGGCAGCAGGTGTCAATCCTGTAGATAATATGATAACAGCAGGTGATGTGAAGCTTATCGTTCCTTACGACTTGCCTCTTACAGCGGGTAATGAATTTGCAGGTATTGTTGAGGAGACAGGTTCACAGGTGACACAGTTTAAGGCAGGCGATCGTGTCTATGCTCGTATGCCGCTTGAAAAAACAGGCGCTTTTGCGGAGTATCTAACAATCTCTGAGAAAGAAGTTGCACTGATCCCAGACTACCTAACATTTGAAGAAGCAGCAACTGTTCCCTTGACAGCCCTAACGGCCTATCAGGCCTTGGATTTGCTTAAGGTTGAAGCAGGAAAGACAATCTTTATCTCTGGAGGAACAGGTGGTTTTGGAGCTGTAGCGATTCCGTTAGCCAAGGCACATGGACTCAAGGTTATTACTAATGGCGGTGCGAGAAATGAGGCGCGTGTACGTGAGCTTGGCGTGGATCAGTTTATCGATTATCAAAAAGAAGACTATACAAAGGTTCTATCTAATGTGGACTACGTCATTGATACGCTAGGTGGCCAGGAGCTTGATAAGCAGTTTAGCATCTTGAAAAAAGGTGGTAGTCTGGTGACCCTTCGTGGAGTCCCTAACAAGGCATTTGCTCAGTCTATGGGGCTTTCTGGTTTCAAACAATTTTTATTTGGCTTGGTTGGTCGTAAGTACGATAAACTAGCTGCTAAAAACGATCAAACCTACCACTTTATCTTTGTTCAATCTAACGGTCAGCAACTGACGGAAATTTCTCAAATTTTCCAAGAGAAACAAGTACCGACATCAATTGATACGATTTATGATTTTGAGGAAGTTAACAAAGCCTTGGATAAGGTTAAAAATGGTCGTTCGCAAGGTAAGACAATTGTGACCTTTAAGGATTAGGAGAATAGTATGACAAAGTCTTATGCAGTAGTGACAGGAGCCAGCTCAGGTATCGGCAGAGAGGCAGCTAAAGCCTTGGCAAAACGAGGTCATCACTTGATTTTGGTGGCTAGACGAGAAGCAGCCTTGCTGTCCCTGAAAGAAGACATATTAGCTCAGGAACCTGACCTAGATATCATCCTCAGACCAACAGATTTGTCGCAGGCAGATCAAGTAGATACTCTTTATGACTTTATCAGCGACTATGACTTAGATATGCTACTCAACATTGCAGGTTTGGGGCAGTCGGGTGCTATCGTTGAGACGGATTTGGTATCTTATGAGCAGTTGCTAGCGGTCAATGTGCATGCCACGATGACCTTGTCTAGCCGCTTTGCGAAGGATTATGCCCAAAAGTCCGCTCAGCTCATCAATGTCTCATCAGCTGTTGGTTACGTTATCGCTAAGGATAATGTGATTTACTCGGCCAGCAAATTTTTTATCAATGCCTTTACTCAGGGCTTGGCAAATGAAATGGCTGATAGTCCCTTACAAGTGAAGATTTTTGCACCAGCTTTGACGGCAACTGACTTTATCGAGGATATGGGGACAGGTGACTTATCGCCTTTTATCAAACCTGTTAATGAGGTGGTTGCTTATTTGTTGCAACTGATTGATAGCTCAGCCAAGATTGGTTTGGTCAATGAAGAAAATACCTTTGTCTTGACGGATAAACTATTACCAGAACTAAACAGCTTTGGAGAATAATATGAAAGATTACTTACAAGTAGAAAGCCAGTTTGTGACAGGCAAAGAAGCTACCTATGCTTATCGTCAAATTGGACGAGAGGGTGGTCGTTTACTTTTGTTGCTACCGCATTTGGCAGCGACAATGGATAACTGGGATGCAAGGCTTATGAATGCCTTGGCAAAAGATTATCAGTTACTGGTTTTTGACAATCAAGGTGTCGGTGTGTCATCTGGTAAGGTACAAGCAAGTATTGAAGGAATGGCAGTAGGTGTCCTTGACTTTGTGACTGCCATGAAGTTGGAGCGTTTTGATCTGATGGGAATGTCAATGGGTGGCTTTGTTGCTCAGGAGTTCCTTGCTCTAGCACCTGAGAAGGTCGATAAACTGATTTTAGCAGGGACTGGTCCTCGTGGTGGGCAAGGGATTGAGCAAATTCGTAAGGTCACTTTTTCTGATATGTTCAGAGCAGGCCTTGAGCGGACAGACCCTAAGCGCTTTCTCTTTTTCAATCATGACGAAAAGGGTAAACGCTTTGCAGATAACTTTTTAAACAGCCTTAATCGACGTTCTAAAGACAATCAAGATAAGGCGATTAAACTGTCATCCTTTCTAAAACAGTTAGGTGCTATCAAACGCTGGGGGCAGGCACCAGCAGCTGATTTGTCGCTGATTAAACAGGCGACTTTGGTGATCAATGGGGATAACGATCGTATGGTACCAACTCGTAATAGCTATGATTTAGCGAAAGGCTTGTCAAACAGTCAACTGTCTATCCATCCCGAAGCTGGTCACGGTATCATTTTTCAGTATCCTGAGACCATAGCTACAGAGATTCGTCATTTTTTAGAAAACTAATCATAAAGCTGATGACTTGCTTGGTGGCAGGTGATTGGCTTTTTGCTCTTTGTCAAGAAAGCTTTTCAGGCTAATGTCTTATGTGTTTAGTCTGATACCTTTTTAGACAGTTTGGATGGGGTGTGTTATAATGGTCGCATCACTTTTAAGAAGCTAGGAGCCGAATCAAAAAGGAGATTAGACATGAAGATTAGACTAGCACTTGAGGACGAGTTACCTCTTGTTAGAGCCTTTTACCATTCTATGATTGATCAATTGCAGGACTCACCCTACTTTTTGGGGTGGGAGAAAGAGGTCTACCCAACGACGGCTTATTTGGAGGAGTCTGTTGGTAAGGAGCAATTGTACCTAGGAATTTTAGAAGATGAGATTGTCTCTGCTATGGTTGTCAACCACGACTGTAACGAAGGCTACGCCAAGTACGATTGGGAAATTGAAGCAGAGCCACAAGAAGTTAGTATCATCCATATTTTGGGTGTTTCTCCTAAGCATGCTGGGAAAGGCTATGCTAAGCAGATGCTAGAGACAGTCTTTGATAAGGCAAGAGAAGACCAACAAAAGGCTATTCGCTTAGATGTCCTAGCAGGCAATACCCCAGCTGAAAAACTTTACCAGCGGATGGGTTTTCAGTACAAAGAGACTGTTCAGATGTACTATGAAGATACAGGACTAACAGATTTTCATCTATACGAGTATCCTTTGTAGTTAGTGGTGCAGCATAGTCTAAAGAGTTAAATAGTAAAGCCGAGTTCTTGTAGTAGCAAGAATTCGGCTTTTTTTGATATCCGACAATTTTGGTAAAACTTGTTGTACTTTATGAACAATCTTTAGATTTAGTGATGTCTGATAGCATAGTCACTAAATTTAAATTTGTCTAGTTTATGTCTGCTTTCGGTGAATTGAAATTGTGTTTTATTATCAAGGTAAACCTTAGATTGGACACGAACGACATGTTTGTCTGTCCCTAAGTCGATGAAAAGTTTATCTGTTTCAGTAATATTATCGATAGTAATTTCTTTATAAGCACTGTCAATGGATAGCTTTAAATCGTTTTCCAAATAAGCATAGATGGACTGTTCTGCTATCGTTTTGGTCATATCCGGAATTAAGGTGAGTGATAGGTAATCAATATCTAAAACAGCAGCAACATCGTCAACAATTCGTTGGCGAATGACTCGCCAAACACGATCGTTAATATGAAAGCCAGTAAGTAGCGCAAGTTCAGTATCGATAATGACCTTATCCACTGTAATAACACGTGTCTGTGATTGGATACCTTGAGCGCGAACGAGCTCTTGATACGAGGTTAACTCTGAGACGGGGAAGTTGAACTGCTCTTGTCTTAGTACAAGAGAACCGCTTCCTTTCTTTTTGCTGATAATCCCCTCTTTCGACAATATGGAAAGAGCCTTACGCACGGTTTCTCGACTGACCTGAAATTGAGAGGCTAGTTGGTGCTCGGTGGGAAGGTGGCTACCAGCAGTATAGACTCCAGATTTTATAGCATCCTTGAGTTGATGGTAAATAGTTTTATATTTCTTCATATACTTTCCTTGTTAAAAGATGTCTATATTTTAGCATACAAATTTTAGAATTTGTTGAATTTTCTTGAAAATATTTCAGAAGAGCTTGTTGTTTGTTATGTCATCGCTTACAATAACATTATCAATCAGATAATAATAAAGGTAAGAGGAAATTATTATGGGAAAATTTGAACAAGATGCCAAGGCTCTCCTAGAAGCTGTCGGCGGAAAAGAAAATGTGTCAGCCGTAACACACTGTGCGACACGTATGCGTTTTGTTTTAGGTAATCCATCTAAGGCGGATGTTAAGGCAATTGAAACAATTCCATCTGTGAAGGGAACCTTTACCAACGCAGGACAGTTTCAAGTCATTATCGGAAACGATGTTCCAGTCTTCTATAATGACTTTACAGCTGTTTCAGGTATTGAAGGGGTTTCAAAAGAAGCGGCTAAATCAGCAGCTAAGAGTCACCAAAATCCTATCCAACGTGTGATGACCATGTTGGCAGAAATCTTTACCCCAATTATTCCAGCTATTATCGTAGGTGGTTTGATTCTTGGTTTTCGTAATATTCTTGAAGGGGTGCACTGGTCAGCTCTTGACGGTAAGACAATCGTTGATGTTTCTCAATTCTGGTCAGGTGTTAATTCTTTCCTTTGGTTACCAGGTGAGGCTATTTTCCACTACTTACCAGTAGGGATTGTATGGTCAGTTTCTCGTAAGATGGGTACCAGCCAAATTTTGGGGATTGTGTTGGGAATCTGTTTGATTTCGCCTAACCAATTGCTCAATGCCTACAATGTGGCTAGTACGTCACATGCTGAAATCATGAAAAATTGGGTTTGGGACTTTGGCTTCTTCCAAGTTCAAAAAATTGGTTATCAAGCCCAGGTTATCCCAGCTCTTTTAGCAGGACTTGCGCTATCTTACCTTGAAATCTTTTGGCGTAAACGTATCCCAGAAGTGGTATCAATGATCTTTGTACCATTCTTGTCATTGATCCCAGCACTTATCTTGGCTCACACTGTATTGGGGCCAATTGGTTGGACAATCGGTCAATGGATTTCAACCATTGTACTTGCTGGATTGACAGGTTCATTTAAATGGTTATTTGGTGCCATTTTCGGTGCCCTCTATGCTCCACTCGTTATCACAGGTCTTCACCACATGACCAATGCCATCGACACTCAGTTGATTGCTGATGCTGGAGGAACAGCCCTTTGGCCAATGATTGCTCTATCAAATATCGCACAAGGTTCAGCCGTATTATCTTATTATTGGATGAATCGTCACGATGAACGTGAGGCTCAAATTGCCCTTCCTGCCGCTATTTCAGCCTATCTTGGTGTTACAGAACCGGCTCTCTTTGGTGTCAATGTTAAATATGTTTACCCATTTGTTGCAGGGATGATTGGTTCAGGAGTTGCAGGGCTATTGTCAACTAGCTTCAATGTAACAGCTAATGCTATTGGTATCGGAGGACTTCCAGGTATCCTATCAATTCAAGCTAAATATATGGGTATCTTTGCCCTCTTAATGTTGGTTGCTATTGTGGTACCATTTGCCCTCACTATTATTTTCCGTAAAGTAGGACTCTTCACAAAGGCTGAGGACGAAACAGTTAAATCTCCTCAAGTTGAGGCTATCGCTGAAGCTCAAGAAGCTGCTCAAGTTGAAAAAGGAACAATTGTTGAAGTGGTTAGTCCTTTGACAGGTCAGGCACGTGCTTTGTCAACAGCCGTTGATCCTGTTTTTGCACAAGGCGTTATGGGAAGCGGTTTGGTTATTGATCCGACTGAAGGAGAGTTGCTATCACCAGTAGAGGGTGTTGTTTCAGTTCTCTTCCCAACAAAACATGCTCTTGGTCTCGTCACAGACCAAGGTCTTGAAATGTTGATGCATATTGGTATGGATACTGTAAACCTAGACGGTCAGCATTTCACAGCACATGTCAAGCAAGGTGACCGTGTTCGTGTTGGTCAATCTTTAATTAGTTTTGATATTGATGCCATTAAAGCTGCAGGTTTCCCAACAGAAACGCCAGTTATCGTTACCAATCAGAACGATTTCCAACTGGATATTCCAGAAAACCTACCAATGGCAATTGAAGCGGGACAAGCTCTGCTATCAACAAGTAAAATCTAGAGAAAAGGAACTGTGAGGTTCCTTTCCCTGTTTAAGGAGTTATTATGACAATTGATAAAAAAAAGGTTGTATATCAGCTATATCCAAAATCATTTAAAGATACGACAGGAAATGGTGTCGGAGATTTACGAGGTATTATCGAGAAGTTGCCTTACCTAGCTGAGCTTGGTATTGATATGATTTGGCTCAATCCTTTTTATCCTAGTCCACAACGAGACAATGGCTATGACGTGTCAGACTATACAGCTATCAATCCAGACTTTGGTACCATGGAAGACTTTGAGAAAATGGTTGCGCGTGGTCAGGAATTAGGTATTGGTTTTATGTTGGATATGGTACTTAATCATTGTTCAACAGAGCATGAGTGGTTTAAAAAGGCTCTTTTAGGTGATGCCTATTATCAAGACTTCTTCATTTTAAGAGATGAGCCGACAGATTGGGTATCCAAGTTTGGTGGCAATGCTTGGGCACCGTTTGGAGATACTGGTAAGTACTATCTCCATCTCTTTGATAAGACTCAGGCTGATTTAAATTGGAGAAATCCTAATGTCCGTGAAGAACTTTATAAAGTGGTTAATTTCTGGCGTGAAAAGGGTGTTAAAGGATTCCGCTTTGATGTTATCAATCTGATTGGTAAGGATGAGGTTCTAGAAGATTGCCCTATCAATGATGGGAAACCTGCTTACACTGATAAACCTATCAATCATGACTATCTTCATATGCTTAATCAGGCTAGTTTTGGTCAAGATGACAGCCTAATGACAGTAGGAGAGATGTCTGCTACGACAGTTGATAATTGTATCCTATATACCAATCCAGACCGTCAAGAGCTTGATATGACCTTCAATTTCCATCACCTCAAGGTGGACTATGAAAGAGGTCAAAAATGGACGCAAAAAGCTTTTGATTTTGAAGAATTGCGTACTCTTTTCCATACCTGGGGAGAAGGTATGGACCAGGGTGGAGGTTGGAATGCCCTCTTTTGGACTTGCCATGACCAGCCTCGCGCGCTTAGTCGTTTTGTGGATGTGAAGAACTTCCGTAATGAAGGAGCGACTATGCTAGCAGCATCTATCCATCTGTCTCGTGGAACGCCTTATATTTACCAAGGTGAGGAAATCGGAATGTTGGATCCAGATTTTGATAGTCTCAGCGACTACGTGGATATTGAAAGTCTTAATGCCTTTGACATTATGACTGAATCTGGCAAGACCGAGCAGGAAGCATTAGCTATTATCAAGAGAAAGTCACGTGACAATGCCCGCACACCTATGCAGTGGGATGCTAGTGAAAATGCAGGATTTACGACAGGGACTCCTTGGTTGAAGGTTGGAAAAAGCTACGCTGATATCAATGTTGCTAGTGAAAAAAATGGTCCTATTTTTAACTTTTACCAAGAGCTCATTCGCTTACGTAAGGAAGAAGACATCATCTCAGAAGGGAGCTATAAGGCAGCCTTTACAGATAGTAAGCAAGTCTACGCTTTCGAACGTGAGTGGCAGGGACAACATCTCTTGGTTTTGAATAATTTTTATGCAAAACCTATTAAATTAGATTTACCAAAAGAGTATCAAAATGGACAGGTACTTATTAGTAACTATGATAATGTCACCCTAGACGATACCATTCAATTAGAAGCCTACCAAACGCTTGCCATTTTGATATCAGATCCCGTTACGACTTGATATGCTTTTTGCTATAATAGGAGGCATAAGGAGTTTGTTATGTCAAAAAAATCACTTTTGTTTCTATTGTTGATGGGGTTGTTATTGGTTGTTGAAAATACTGTTTTAGGTGTTGCCTTATCAGGTGTCTTTGGCTCAGAGTTTAGGTATTTGATGAAGACTTTGCTTTTAGCACTAACCTTTTACCTCCTTCTTCATCGTAGAGAATCGCTGACGCTACCTTTTAGAACATCAGTACCTTTTAAAGAGCAGGTTCTAGTGAATGGTCTTAGTCTAGTCTATTTGCTTCTCATTTGTTTACCTAGCTTGATATATGGTCTTGTTATCCATAGTGATTATTTGGTTGAGGCGCTTATTATTGCTCTTTGTGCTGGTTTTTTAGAGGAGTACCTTTGCCGTGGACTCTTTATTCAGTATGGTTTCAAGGGAGCATCGATTACCTATAAACAAGTGATTCAGGTTGTCTTGGTTTCAAGCCTCATATTTGGCTTTGCCCATATTGGAAATATCTTTGTTCAAGGTTTGTCTTTGACTCTATATCAGATGTTCTATGCTAGTGTACTGGGAGTGTATTTTGCAGCGATTGTCTTACGGACACGAACACTTTGGTGGACTATCTTTATTCACTTTATGATTGATGTGAGTTCGTTGCTGGCGACAGGAGATAGCAAATCAACAGCTCAGGTCAGCCTAGTTGCTCTCGTGATATGGGGACTGGTACTTTGCCATTCCTTCTACCTTATTCGACCAAGCAAACTTGGTTTGACTTTAGATTAAAAGAGATGGCTACTGCCCGTCTCTTTTTGTAATATCAACGGAGTTTATAAAGTCCGAAGAGCTACTATATTTAGCCAAAGCTTTAGAGAGGTAAAAACCAGTCAAGCTCCTGATTTTTTGTTACAATAGTAGCAGTTTAGAAAAAGATGCAGAAAGGCAGAGCTAGGGATTAGCTGGCTCTGGGTGTAGGATATGGTACGCTTACAAGACGATTTTTTTGATGCGGTCAATGGTGAATGGGAGAAGACAGCGGTTATCCCAGATGACAAGCCTCGTACAGGTGGTTTTTCAGATTTGGCAGACGAGATTGAGGATCTCATGCTTGAGACGACTGATGCTTGGCTAGAGGGTAAAGATCTTCCTCAAGAAGAGATTTTGGCTAACTTTGTCAAATTCCACAAGTTAGTAGCTAATTTTGACAAACGCGAGGCTCTTGGTGTTGAGCCAGTCAAGCCTTTGATTGCAGAATACCAAGCCTTAGAGAGCTTTAAAGACTTTACCAAGCAGTTGGCAACTTATGAATTGGCTGGTAAACCTAATCTTATGCCATTTGGTGTCGCACCCGACTTCATGAATGCTCAGCTCAACGTTCTTTGGGCAGAAGCACCGGGAACTATCTTGCCAGACACGACTTACTATGCAGAAGACAACGACAAGGGCAAGGAACTTCTTGCGACTTGGCGTCAATGTCAGGAAGACCTGCTGCCTAAATTTGGTTTTTCTGACGAAGAAATCAAAGATATGTTGGACAAGATCATTGACTTGGATGCCAAGTTGGCACAGTATGTCCTTTCAAGCGAGGAGTCTTCAGAGTATGTCAAACTCTATCACCCTTATGATTGGGCAGACTTTACTAAGTTAGTCCCTGAACTTCCTTTGGATGATTTCTTCCGTGAGATTCTCGGTCAGGTGCCAGACAAAATTATTGTGCCAGAGGAGCGTTTCTGGACAGAGTTTGCGGCGACTTATTATTCAGAAGCCAACTGGGAGGCTCTTAAGGCTGTCTTGGTCAAAGGCGCAGCGACAAGCTATACTTCATACCTAACGGATGAGATTCGTGTTCTTTCTGGAGCATATGGCAGAGCTTTATCAGGAACACCACAGGCACAGGACAAGCGAAAAGCAGCTTTTTACTTGGCACAAGGCCCATTCAATCAAGCCTTGGGGCTTTGGTATGCAGGGGAGAAATTCTCGCCAGAGGCTAAGGCGGATGTCGAAAGCAAGGTAGCAACCATGATTGAGGTCTATAAAGACCGCTTGGCGAAAAACACTTGGCTCAATGCTGAGACCCGTGACAAGGCCATCACGAAGCTCAATGTCATCACTCCACATATCGGTTACCCAGAGAAATTGCCAGAAACCTATGCTAAGAAAGTCATTGATGAGAATCTTTCTCTGATTGAAAATGCCCAAAACTTGGCTAAGATTTCGATTGCTCATTCATGGAGCAAATGGAACCAACCTGTTGACCGTAGCGAGTGGCACATGCCAGCTCACATGGTCAATGCCTACTACGACCCACAGCAGAACCAAATTGTTTTCCCAGCTGCCATCTTACAAGCACCATTTTACAGCTTGGAGCAGTCTTCATCTGCCAACTACGGTGGTATCGGAGCGGTCATTGCCCACGAGATTTCACATGCCTTTGATACCAACGGCGCTTCCTTTGACGAACACGGAAGCCTCAACAACTGGTGGACCGAAGAAGACTACGCAGCCTTCCAGGAACGTACGGATAAGGTTGTTGCCCAATTTGACGGTATTGACTTTGCAGAGGCTAAGGTTAATGGTAAATTGACTGTTTCTGAAAATGTAGCAGACCTTGGCGGTCTTGCGGCGGCTCTTGAAGCGGCTAAGAAAGAAGGAGACTTCTCAGCAGAGGACTACTTTGTCAATTTTGCGACTATCTGGCGTATGAAAGCGCGTGAAGAATACCTCCAATTATTGGTAGCCGTTGACGTGCATGCCCCAGGTAAACTCCGCACCAACGTTCAAGTTGCCAACTTTGATGACTTCCACGAGACCTTTGATGTTAAAGAAGGCGACGGCATGTGGCGTGCCAAGGCAGACCGTGTGATTATTTGGTAGGATAATCAATACAAGCGAGAAGAATCGTCAATAACTAGTAGATAAAAAATGCCTAACAGCAATCGTTTTAATAGATTGAAGTCAGGCATTTTTCTTTTTCTAGGGTTTCTCTCTAGTCGTTTTAGTTATCTCGAAGTGCTAACCATGTGGCGATAACTTCTGCTTTGTCAGTTGATTGTGCCATATCTGTCGTTGAAAATGAGCAGGGCTTACCTTCTCTAGTACCAGTGGTTACAACTCCTTCATAGCCTGGTAGAGAAGCCCCTAATGGTGGGAATTCACCCTTAGGTGTGTCACCGATAATGACAAACCGATTAGCAAAGAATTCTCCTTCTAGATATGTTGAGTTTCTAGGATCTTCACCTGAAGCGAAGAAAAAGTACATCAAATCCTTGATTGTCGGATTTGAGATAGCTTCAATCTCATCTCCCAACTTGGAAGCTTCAATGGTTTCAACAGCTTGATCAAGTATAGGATTTCCAACAAGCCAAGCGTCTTCAACAGAAGAATCTGATTGAGATTGCTGATTATCTCCTGAACTGATAGGGCTTGATTTTGTTTGTGATGACTCTTGACTGACCGATGCTGCGGATGAAGTCTTGTTGTTGAAAGGGAGGGCAAGGAGAAGCGCGCCGGATAGGGTCACTAAGATAACCGTTATTATTTTTTTCATCGATTTAATCCTTTTTTAGAGCGTAGCTTAACAGAGAGATGACTAAAAGCAGACTTTCTTCGCTATCGTTTCCGAAATATTCCTCCTCTCAGAAAACGCTTACCATCTCTAACTTTATTTTATCACGGTGAGTATTCAATAACAACTAAAAGGCGGTTGTTGATCAAAATCCTTGTAGTACTTCCTCAAAACTGCTTGACGTTGCCTTGACAGTAATTGACGCTAGTGTAAAGGGGTGTGTCAAGCTGAGCTGATAGGCATGTAGCATAAGCCTAGGAGCGACTTTTTTACTGTAAAGAGGGTCGCCGAAAATAGCGTGCCCGTGGTGGCTGAGGTGGACACGGATTTGGTGGGTACGACCTGTTTTGAGTTGGCATTTGACTAGAGTGGCTTCTTGATAACTTTTGAGTTTGGTAACGATGGTAGTCGCTGTCTGACCGTTTTGTTTGTCAACCAGACGTTTACGACGGTCATGACGGTCACGTCCAATCTTATCGCGATAGGTCATTTGTTTGGCTGTAAATTGCCCCTCAGCCACTGCCCAGTAAGTGCGGTAGATGATTTTATCCTCCAGCATACGGTTTAAAATGGGGAGAACAAAGGGATTTTTGGCGAACATAAGGGCTCCGCTGGTCTCCATATCCAGTCGATGAACTACATAACAGGTTTGTCCGACGTAAGCAGAGACATGGTTGAGCAGGGCGATTTCAGTTGGCTCATTGCCGTGGGTTTTCATCCCCTCAGGCTTATTGACGATGATGAGATGTTCGTCTTCATAGAGACAATCAATTAGCTCTGCATTTCCAAAAGGAATGGTCTTTTCAGGATAATCCTCGTTGTCAAAGGTTAGGGAGATGACATCACCAGCTTTGACAGGACTCTGCCAGTTGATGGTTTGGCCGTTGACTAACAGGTGTTTCTTGGTACGTAAGAAATGACGGATTTTTCGAGGTACCAGCCAGTGGTCCTCTAAGAGTGACTTGACAGTGGTGTTCTCCATTTGTTCGGGGATGGTAATCGTGTATTGCATAGGCCTATTTTATCAAAAACTGTGGCAAAATGGGAGTGAGAAATGCACTTCTGCATGATAGGGAATTGTTTTGATAGCAGCTCTCTTTTTAAGCTGCTCTGAATTTGGACAGGCTCTTGTAAAATGTTTTTTGCTTAGATTTTAAGACTTTATTGCTATAATAATACTATGAAATGGATAGAAAATTTAAGAGAACAGATTGCTTCTAAGAAGGAAACCTTCTCTCAGAAGCTATCGAAACGAAAACAAGTCATATCAGATACTCCCCAAGAGGAGCTTTCTGATTCTGAGAAGTCAGAAGAAAACAACTCTCGAAAGGAGGAGAGACCAAGCAGTCAATACAAGCGTAGTCAGGATAGACATAGCTTGTCGGATAAGTTCTTTGCTCGCTTTCCTCAGTTGAGTTGGATGCTTAAATTAGTCCCGTCTAAGAAATCTTGGATTCGCCGTTTTTGGCGTCGCTACCATGTAGGCAAGATACTTCTTTTGGTGATGGCTCTCGGTGTTTTGACAATCGGATCATATTTATTTTACCTTGCTAAGTCAACCAAGGTTTCAGATCTTCAGGACGCGCTTAAGGCAACGACGATTATTTATGATAAGAACCAAGAGCAAGTCGGTAGCCTTTCTGGTCAGAAAGGAACCTATGTTGAGCTAGATGCCATTAATGACAGTATGGAAGAGGCTGTTGTAGCAACTGAGGACCGAAGTTTTTACAAAAATAAAGGGATTAACCTGTCGCGCTTCCTTCTGGCAACTTTTACTATGGGGCGTTTTGGAGGTGGATCAACCATTACACAACAACTTGCTAAGAACGCTTATTTGTCACAGGAGCAGACAGTCACACGTAAAGCGAAAGAGTTTTTCCTGGCTCTAGAATTGACCAAAAAGTACAGTAAAAGTGCTATTTTAACCATGTACTTGAACAATGCTTATTTTGGGAATTCGGTCTGGGGGATTGAGGACGCGAGTAAGAAATACTTTGGAGTTAGCGCATCAGACTTAACCTTGGATGAGGCAGCGACTCTAGCAGGAATGTTAAAGGGTCCTGAGATTTACAATCCAATCTATTCGATAGAAAATGCGACCAACCGTAGAAACACGGTCCTACAAGCTATGGTGGATGCAGGTAAGATTTCAGAATCCGAGGCTAAGGCAGCATCTGAGGTAGATATGTCTAGCCGCCTCAACGACACTTATACAGGTAGTCGAGATGATTACCAATACGCCTCTTACTTTGATGCTGTGATTCAGGAAGCTGAGAAAACATACGGTATTTCAGAAGACGACATTGTTAACAATGGTTATAAAATTTATACTGAACTAGATCAAAATTTCCAGTCTAATATGCAGCGACTTTTTGATGATAGCAATTACTTCCCGACCTCAAGCTATGACGGGCAATCAGCGCAGGCAGCTAGCGTAGCAATGGATCCTAAAACGGGGGCTGTTTGGGGCTTGGTAGGTCGCGTTCAGTCAACTTCAGCAACTTTCCGTAGCTACAACTACGCTACTCAAAGTGCAAGAAGTCCTGGTTCAACTATTAAACCCCTTGTGGTTTATACGCCTGCTGTAGTATCTGGCTATGCGATAAATACTGATTTGCCAAATACCGTTCAGGATTATAATGGCTATGCACCATCCAACTATGCTGGTTTTGAATCCGAATCAATCCCAATGTACCAAGCTCTAGCTAACTCTTATAATATTCCAGCTGTTTATCTGCTTAATGAGATGGGAGTTAATAAGGCATTTACTTATGGTAAAAAGTTTGGGCTTAGTATGGACAAGGCCAATAAGGAACTAGGAGTTGCTTTAGGAGGTGGCGTGACAACCAATCCGCTTCAAATGGCTCAAGCCTATGCTACCTTTGCTAACGGTGGTGTCATGCCAAAGGCACACCTCATTACTAAAATTGAGAATGCTAGTGGGGAGACTCTGGCTAGCTTTAAAGCATCAGAGACACGTGTGATGAGCGAGTCAGCAGCCAATAAGATGACTAGTATGATGATGGGGACCTTCTCAAATGGATCTGCCATCAATGCCAATGCCTACGGCTATACCCTAGCAGGTAAGACAGGGACAGTTGAGACGAGTTTTAATGCAGATTTGACGAGTGACCAGTGGGTCATTGGTTACACACCGGATGTCGTGATTAGTCAGTGGTTAGGATATGATTCAACAGATGAAAATCACTACTTGAGTGATGCCAGCTCAGGGACAGCTTCGACATTATTTAGCGATGTAGCTAGTGCGGTTCTCCCTTACACTGCAGGCAGTAGCTTTACAGTTGAGAATGCCTACAGTCAAAATGGGATTGCGCTGACATACAACACTGGAGGTAGCCAAACAGAGTCTCAATCTAGCTCATCATCTGATGTTTGGTCTAATATCCAAAACTCAGCCCAGGATGCTGGTGACTCTCTCGGTAAAGTTTTGGATACGGCAGGAAATGCTGTCAAAGATGCTTGGAACACCGTGTCAGGTTGGCTTAATCGTCAGACTAACTAGCTTGCCAAAATACCTGATGCGTGTTAAAATAAAGGTTACGGAGGCATTTATGGCACAGAAAAAAGCAAGTCTAGCGTGTGCAGAATGTGGTAGCCGCAATTACTCTATCGGAGTGAGTAGCAATCCTAAGCCAACACGTCTAGAAGTTAATAAGTTTTGTAAACATTGTAAAAAATACACTTTGCACAAAGAAACACGTTAAGAGAGGAAACGCTCGTGAAATTTATTCCAGGAGTTTTCAAAGTGTTGAAAGATACGACTTGGCCAAGTCGTGCTCAGCGCTGGAAAGACTATTTATCTGTTTTAGAATACACTTTCTTTTTCACCGTTGTTATCTATCTTTTTGACAAATTGATTTCATTCGGTGTACTTGAACTATTGAATCGATTCTAAACAATAGGTCTGAGGCTTAAGTCTCAGGCTTTTTTGTGTTCTTCTAAGGGAATTCATTGACTTTAGGACTGATTTTTCCTATAATAAAGTTACGAAATCAAGCAAGAGAAGGCCTGCGGGCTTTTTTATTGTCGCTTGGTAATGGTTCAGTCTTCTTGGCTTAGAAGCCTTGCTATTTCAGAAAGGATAAAAATATGTTAGATTCATTCGATAAAGGTTGGTTCGTCCTTCAAACTTACTCAGGTTATGAGAATAAAGTGAAAGAGAACCTTTTGCAACGTGCGCAAACTTACAACATGCTTGATAATATTTTGCGCGTGGAAATTCCAACTCAAACAGTAAACGTTGAGAAAAACGGTAAGACTAAAGAAGTTGAAGAAAATCGCTTCCCGGGTTATGTTTTGGTTGAGATGGTCATGACAGACGAAGCTTGGTTTGTTGTGCGTAATACGCCAAACGTTACTGGTTTCGTTGGATCACACGGTAACCGTTCAAAACCAACACCACTTCTTGAAGAAGAAATCCGTGCTATCCTCTTGTCAATGGGTCAAACAGTTGATGTCTTTGATACTAACATCAAAGAAGGTGACGTGGTTCAAATCATTGACGGTGCCTTCATGGGACAAGAAGGTCGTGTTGTTGAGATTGAAAACAACAAGGTGAAAATCATGATTAGCATGTTTGGTTCAGAAACACAGGCTGAGGTTGAACTTTACCAAATTGCAGAATTGTAAAAATAGATTAGGCTTTGTTGATAGACAAAGCCTTTTTGCTTGTTAGGAGTTTGTCGTGGGGGGTTGAAGTTTTTCTTTTTTTGCCCCTTGTTTCATGCTATAATAATAAGGATTAAATATTTTTAGAAGAAGGGAAGAACCTTGATAAGAGATTTGCACTCTTTATCAGTCTTGGTATCTTAAAGATGGCTTTCTACAACCACAAAGAAATTGAGCCTAAATGGCAAGCCTTTTGGGCAGATAATCACACCTTTAAAACAGGAACAGATGCATCAAAACCTAAGTTTTATGCCTTAGATATGTTCCCTTATCCGTCAGGAGCTGGTCTCCACGTTGGTCACCCAGAAGGGTACACAGCGACAGATATCCTTAGCCGTTTCAAACGTGCTCAAGGTCATAACGTCCTTCACCCAATGGGTTGGGATGCCTTTGGACTTCCTGCTGAGCAGTACGCTATGGATACTGGTAATGATCCAGCTGAGTTTACGGCTGAAAACATTGCCAACTTCAAACGTCAGATCAATGCCCTTGGGTTCTCATACGATTGGGATCGTGAAGTAAATACAACTGACCCTAACTACTACAAGTGGACCCAGTGGATTTTTACCAAGCTTTATGAAAAAGGCTTAGCCTACGAAGCTGAAGTACCCGTTAACTGGGTTGAGGAATTGGGAACAGCTATCGCCAACGAAGAAGTTTTGCCAGACGGCACATCTGAACGTGGTGGTTACCCTGTTGTTCGTAAGCCAATGCGTCAGTGGATGCTTAAAATCACGGCTTACGCAGAGCGTTTGCTTGAAGATTTGGAAGAAGTTGATTGGCCAGAGTCAATCAAGGACATGCAACGCAACTGGATTGGTAAATCAACAGGTGCTAATGTTACTTTCAAGGTTAAGGATACCGATAAAGACTTCACGGTCTTTACCACACGTCCTGATACGCTTTTTGGAGCGACTTACGCTGTTCTTGCTCCTGAGCATGCCCTTGTTGATGCGATTACAACGGATGACCAAGCTGATGCCGTTGCGGAGTACAAACGCCAAGCCAGTCTGAAATCAGACCTTGCTCGTACAGATCTTGCCAAAGAAAAAACAGGTGTCTGGACAGGTGCCTATGCGATTAACCCAGTCAATGGCAAAGAAATCCCAGTTTGGATTGCCGACTACGTTCTTGCTAGCTACGGAACAGGTGCGATCATGGCGGTACCAGCCCACGATGAGCGTGACTGGGAATTCGCTAAGCAGTTCAACCTAGACATCATCCCAGTTCTTGAGGGTGGTAATGTTGAAGAGACTGCTTATACAGAGGACGGTCTCCATATCAACTCAGGCTTCCTTGATGGTCTCGATAAAGCGGCAGCCATTGCCAAAATGGTAGAGTGGCTTGAGGCAGAAGGCGTTGGTAATGAAAAAGTGACTTATCGCCTACGCGACTGGCTCTTTAGCCGTCAACGTTACTGGGGTGAGCCAATTCCAATCATTCATTGGGAAGATGGCACAAGTACAGCCGTTCCAGAAAATGAATTACCACTTGTCTTGCCAGTAACCAAAGACATCCGTCCTTCAGGGACTGGTGAAAGTCCACTGGCTAACTTGACAGATTGGCTCGAAGTCACTCGTGAGGACGGTGTCAAAGGTCGCCGTGAGACCAATACTATGCCACAATGGGCTGGTTCAAGCTGGTACTACCTCCGTTACATTGACCCACACAATACTGAAAAATTAGCTGACGAAGAACTCCTCAAACAATGGTTGCCAGTAGATATCTACGTCGGTGGTGCAGAGCATGCTGTTCTTCACCTTCTCTACGCTCGCTTTTGGCATAAGGTTCTTTACGATCTTGGTGTTGTACCAACTAAAGAACCGTTCCAAAAACTCTTTAACCAAGGGATGATTTTGGGAACAAGCTACCGTGACAGCCGTGGTGCTCTTGTAGCTACTGATAAGGTTGAAAAACGTGACGGTTCATTCTTCCATGTAGAAACTGGCGAAGCGCTTGAACAAGCGCCAGCTAAGATGTCTAAATCTCTTAAAAACGTTGTCAACCCAGACGATGTGGTTGAGCAGTACGGTGCCGACACACTCCGCGTTTATGAGATGTTCATGGGACCACTTGATGCCTCAATTGCCTGGTCAGAAGAGGGTCTTGAAGGTTCACGTAAGTTCCTCGACCGTGTTTACCGTCTGGTGACAACTAAAGAAATGACTGAGGAAAATAGTGGAGCTCTTGACAAGGTTTACCATGAAACGGTTAAAGCGGTCACAGAGCAGATTGACCAGATGAAGTTCAACACAGCTATCGCACAGCTCATGGTCTTTGTTAATGCTGCTAATAAAGAAGACAAGCTTTTCCTTAACTATGCTAAAGGCATTGTCCAATTGATCGCACCATTTGCGCCACACTTGGGTGAAGAGTTGTGGCAAGTCTTGACAGCTTCAGGAGAGTCAATCTCTTATGTCCCTTGGCCAGTTCATGATGACAGCAAGTTGGTTGAAAACGAAGTTGAAATCGTTGTTCAAATCAAAGGTAAGGTCAAAGCTAAACTTGTTGTTGCCAAAGACCTTTCTCGTGAAGAGTTGGAAGCAACTGCTCTTGCTAATGACAAGGTTCAAGCTGAAATCGCAGGCAAAGACATTGTCAAAGTCATTGCTGTACCGAATAAACTGGTTAATATTGTCGTGAAATAAACATAAAACTCAGCCGAATATTGAATTTGGTTGAGTTTTTTTAGGAGGTATATGAGATGATTATTTCTATTCAGGGCTCTATGGCAGTTGGAAAGACGACTCTAGTGACCTATCTTCAAAATATTATCCCAGAGGCTTACGTTAGTTACGAGGACATTGGTCCAGTTGTGGAAGAAGTGAGCGCAAGAGAGTTGGATAAACACCTCTTTAGAGATTATGTTGCTATCCAGCGGTTATGGATTCAGCATGAGATTAAGCGTTACGATAAGGTAAAGGACAAACCTTTAGTACTGATGGATTTTGGAGCAGAAGAAATCGAGTTTTATACGCTTAATTATCCGTTGGCTATAGGAGAGGATTGGGATGTTTCAGGTGCTTTATCGGAAGAAATAGCAGAGCTAAGAAGCTGTTTGCCTGATGTGATTATTTTTCTGGAAGCTAGCGATGACACCCTGAAAGAACGCAGAATAGCTGATAAAAGCCGACGTCGTCAGTTTTTTGATTTTCAGTTGGAACGCTTACTCCCTTTGAAGAGAGCTTGGTTCAAACAGCAGGATAGGGGCGTTCATATGATTAATACCGATGACTTATCTGTCGAAGAAGTAGCTCAAGAAGTCTTGAAGGTCTTACCTAACGTTTTTATTTAAGGGATTCTTGCTAGAGAAACTTTTTAGAGCCTTTTAGTGGGCAGAGGATATGATAAAACCCCAATCTTAGGAGTTGACTGACTCTTAGGATTGGGGTTATTAGTTATTGTTTCACTTGATTTGGCAATTGATAGATTATTTGTCTTGTTTCTTTCTGAATAGGAGGCTACTTACTAGAATGAAACAGATTGTGCTTAAGGTCACCATAGATGTTTTAACAGTTTCAATTTGTTGGACGGTCTTATTTGTTGTTTCTTTTACTTGGCTTTTACTTGATGTAGATAGCTTAGTATTGCTTACTTTTTCAGTGTCTTCACGATCCTTATCTTGTGATGGTGTTTTTGCTAGTGTTTGTAGTAAGTTTGTAGCAAGTTTTTCTGCTTGGCTAGCTTGTGTTGTTGACTTAGATGGAGCAATTGTTCCATTTTGATAAGACTGATTAGGCAACTGTGTGCTAGTGCTAGCTGAGATTGAGTATTTGTTTTGGAGATAACTAGCGACTGAGGAGTTAGTATAGCTTGTTTGGTTTGCAAGCTTAGTGACATATATCAGGTCCCATATTTTGATACTAGGAACAGTGACTGAGAGGTAGTAGCGACCATTTTTATAGGTGATGCTAGTGACTGGTAGGGACCTCATCATAATACTATCAGTGTCTGGGGAAGCCCAGAAAACTCCAAAGTGTTGTGCTTGGTCTTGGGTCAAGCCTTTTTGAAGAGGGATGAGAAGGCTCAGATTATCTAAGAGATCAGGGTTGTTATTGTTATTGTGCCACTTATGGTCAGCATTGTAGGTGTTGAGGAGGTGGAAAATTTGATCGCCGTTACTTCTTTCTTTGGTGAAAGTATAGATTTTATTGGCTTCGTTTCGTGTTGAAGTGAGGTTCCAGCCATATTTGTTTTTGATTTGCACAATATTCTGAGTTTCGGTTAGGTCAGATCCGCGTAGTAGTTCCTCATAAGCGACGATAAATTGTTGGTAGTTAAAAATAGACTGAGCTACATCGTTGGTTACTTTCCAGTCTTGGTTGGGATAGTACTCATTTTGAATGATTCCAAATCCAGCTTCATCTTGTGACGAGTTTAAAGCCGCGACGGTCATATGATAGCCACCGCTAGCTGCTACGATAGCATCAACCATTAACTCACTACTTTTGTTGATGGCTTTGTTATTGAGGTTGGTTTCAGTGTAGATAGCCAGAATTGGAGATTTTCCGGTTAATTTTTTTTGCCGATCAACTAGACGTTTAAGATCGGCATAGGTGTCGTCTCCTGGTATGGACCAAACCTCTGAAAAAGGAACGGCAATGCCAGTAGTGGCTAAATCATCTGCTTGACCGGTGTTGATATCGTTGATAAGGTAATCATATCCTTGGCTTGTGAGAGCTTTAGCCGCGGTTTTAGACAGTGTGACATAGCCTTGTGCCATTTTAAAAGGAGTTGTTCTAGAGCCGTTGGCATTGATCTTATAAACCAAAGCATCTCCAATGGTATCAGCCTGCCAACCATTAAATCCACCTTCTTTGAGAGCAGCTAGCATTTTGGTGATGATGTAGTTTTGCCAGTTAGGGTCATTGGGATCAATGAATTCTTGGAAGTTAGTTTGGGTGATAGCATTAGGGCGTCCCAAGTGATTATTATCAGAGGCGTTGTAGAGGAGGGAGGATTGGAGATAGTCAGGGAGGTATTCGACCCAGCCGTTCATTTTAGAACGGGCGTTGAACATATTGTAGAGCATGGCTTTTCCTCCCTTATCTTGAATGTATTTGACAATGTCTTTAATCAAACTAGTCTCGATTTTTGGATTGGTCCAGGATGCCCATTCTTGATAAAAACTATCGACACCACTTGGAAAAGGATTTGAGGTGGTGTGATAGACATTGTAAAAGAAAAAATTGTTGATATGCATTTGATTAAGTTTCTCAACAGAAGACTTATAGCCATCAAGCTGATTTCTAGTCATTGAGAATCCATAATCAGTAGAGCCTGCTACCACGCCATAGCGTGGATAGATGGTCCAGTCGTCTTCGATAGATAAGCCAAGGGTTGAACTGTCTACTTGATTGCCTTGTTGATTGAGAGAGGATAGAGAAACAGTATATCCTGAATTAGGTGAGAAGATATAGGATGGTAGATTGACTGCGGCATTATTGTAGCTAGTCGTTTGATAGATGAGCTGATTTAAGTGGTAAATAGCGACATCTGTCTTAACAGCGTCGGAAGGTTGCTGAATGGTTAAGACAGCATCTTCTCCAGAACGATAGACAGACTTGCTGAAATTTCCAGTCAAGGAGTGGTTTTGTGAATTGGTTGAGCGATTGGTTTGATACTGCCAGTCTTGCGCTTGAGTGCTACTAAGAGGAGCTTGTTGAGTTGATACGGTACTCTCTTCTGTTACAGAATTACTGACGGTTGCATTGCTGACAGGAACTGTAGTATCCTGATTTTCTAATGATGACTCAGTAGTAGGAGGAGTTTCAAGCTCGTCATTGTCAGTAGTCGTTTGGTTGGCGGAGGTTTCAGAATCTCGGAGACTCGAGGCTATCATCGTGGATTCGGGCACTTGAGTCACGACATCTGTGACGGTTGCTTGTTGACTAGTGGTTGCGTCAGTAGTAGTTGCTAAAGAGGCGTCAGCATTGACTTTTTGAGCCATATTAAGAGAGAGGAGTGCCGTGATAGCGATAGATACAACGCCACATTTAAGTTTTTGCAGTGAAAAAATTTGTTTTTTAGTGTCCATGAAAAACCTTTCTGAAAATTAATGTAAAGTCTTTAAATTATACCAAAAATTTGCATAAAGGAAAACTCTAATCAAGTTAAATAAAGATAACAATTGACGGATTACTCTGAAAAATATGTTCTACACTAAGCTAAGCTTGTTGCTGAAATCGTCATTGTCAGTCGGACTGGGAAGTGAACGATCTAAACTCAAAAAAAGCATCCCAAGGTTTAACTATGTGTCTAGCTTTGTACTGACCCCAAAAAGTTGGACACTATATTTATTGAAGGGATTTAGTTCTGTATTGCACAGGACTAAGTCCTTTTAGTTTTGCTTTGATTCG
>NZ_JAFBEI010000030.1 GCF_016908655.1 Streptococcus saliviloxodontae | reverse complement strand
ACGAATCAAAGCAAAACTAAAAGGACTTAGTCCTGTGCAATACAGAACTAAATCCCTTCAATAAATATAGTGTCCAACTTTTTGGGGTCAGTACAGTTAGGTGCTTTTATCTTGCCTGCTGAACTCATAAATTTAATACCTTTTTTACTACCCCTCTAATATATCGTACTTGTTTATATTTTATATTAGAGAATTAAAAAGGTAAAAAGTCGGTTAATAATTTTGCGTATTTCATTGAACTGTTTGATATTGGGATAACCTTAAAAAATAATTTTCTTATAGCTTAAGCTATTGTAGAAGTTTGAAAGTACTCTAGATTTTTTCTAGAGTACTTTTCTTTTTAAGTAAAGTAGAGTCAAGTGTTTTTTAACGCTTATCTAAATGTAAAACCCCTTCATCCGAAAAATCGTGAGATTACTTGGATGAGGGGGTGTATTATCTTCAATAGGTTAATGATTTGCCTGTCAGCAAGACAGTTTATCAGTGATTGAATTCAGCTTTGGATTTGACATCGTTAAATTCTTCAGCGACTTCTTGTCCTAGGATATCTTGGTAGGCTGCAAGCTGGATATCCTGACCATATTTGTTTTTAAGTGCAGTAGTGACGAGGCGATAGGCTAGGTTAGCATTTCGTGACAGAATTGGACCGTGGAAGTAACTGCCATAGACGTTTCTATAGTGAACACCTTCGGTACCATCTTCTTTATTGTTACCATTACCGTAGACAACCTTCCCTAATGGTTTTTCATCTTCGGATAGGAAGGTACGCCCTTGGTGATTTTCAAAGCCATAGTAAGTTTCGTTAAATTCTTCGTTATGAATCTTAATATCACCGATGAAGCGATTATCTTCTTGGTTGAGCGTATAATGCCCCATCACACCGATTCCTTCGATACGAACACCGTTTGCCTGAATGTAGTACTGTCCTAAAAGTTGGAAGCCACCACAGATAGCTAGGATAACCTTATCATTTTGGATGAAGCGGTCAATGGGCAGGCGCTTACTTGGCAGATCCTTAGCAACGATCGATTGCTCGTAATCTTGCCCCCCGCCAAAGAAAATCATGTCGTAGTAGCTATCGTCAAAGTCATCTCCGACAGAGACGATGTCAAAGGTCATATTGACACCTAATTTTTCACCGACGTACTTCATCATGAGGATGTTACCATTGTCTCCGTAGGTATTAAGGAGATTTCCGTACAGGTGGGCGACATTGAGTTCGTATTGGTAATTGCGATTATCTGGAGATTTTAAAGAAGTATAGGTCATTAAGCCATCTCCTTTCCAACAGCATGACGGGCAGCGAGAAGCTCACGGAATTCCAGCATAGCAGTGTAAGTAGCTAGGATATAAGCATGATTGGTCTCTTGATTTTCAATTAAGCTCATAATATCGTCTAGTTTCTCTGCTTGTGTGATTTTGTCTGCATCATATCCTGTAACGCGGAGGCGTCTAGCGATTTCAGAATGACGGACTCCTCCAGCATTGATTTCAGTGATAGGCATCTCGTTGATGAGTTCAAAGTTGGCATCCCAAATCCAGCTCGTATCAATTCCATCTGCGTAGTTAGCATTGAGAAGGACTGATAAGCTAAATGGATAGTCAGCTAGTTTAATCATTTCAAGGGCTTGACTGGCACCAACTGGATTTTTGATAAGAACAAGGGTACAAGATTTGTCTCCAATTTTGAAGGTTTCTTGACGGCCAAAGACGGCACGACTCTTTTCAAATCCAGATTTGATTATCTCAGGAGCAACACCGAAATATTCCGCAACTGAAACAGCCGCTAGGGCATTGTAGATGTTATAAAGACCACCAACATTGATCTTGTAATCTTGTCCATCAATCACAAAGCTAGAGCTAGTGTTGGTGATATCAGTCAGCTCTGTCAGACGATAGGTTAAGTCAGGTCTCTCAAAGCTACAATTTAAGCAGATGTAGTCTCCTAGGTTAGCGTATGTATTGAGTTTATACTGTAAGATACTCTCACACTCAGGGCAGACGATACCTTCAGTATTGTAATGAGCTAACTGAGGAGCATGTTTTTCAGTATCGAATCCATAAAATTGAACGGGATTTGATACTTTCCTAGAGTTAAAGAGTGGACTGTCACCATTAGCGAGGATAGTTGCTTGAGGGGCTTTGCTGGCACCATCTAGAATCATTTGATAAGTGGTGTAAATTTCACCGTAACGATCCATCTGATCGCGGAAAATATTGGTAAAGACAAAGAGGCTAGGGGTGATGTACTCAGTAATTTTTGGTAGACTAGCTTCATCAATTTCGAGAACAGCGATTTTTTTACCTGATTTTGCTTTTTTAGCCGTTAGAAAAGTCGATGTAATCCCTGTAATCATATTGGCACCGCTAGGATTGGTCACAATCTCACCAAAGGCTTCTTTGAGAATACCGACAGTTAAGGCAGTTGTTAGTGTTTTTCCGTTAGTCCCTGTAACTACGACAATCTCGTAGTCTTTAGCAAGGCTATCTAAAATTGTTGGGTCGCATTTGAGGGCAATTTTTCCAGGAAGAGTAGAGCCGCGTCCTAGTTTTGAAAGGACAAAATGAGCTGTTTTCCCTGCTAAAATTCCCATAGTAGTTTTAATAGTCATGGTATTATTTTATCATAATTTTTTAGATTGAGTTAAAGAAAATATCTCTCAAAAATGATATAATGAAAAGGATCGAATAGAAAGTGAAAGACCTGACTGTATGAGTATATTTTCGCAATTTGATATGAAGTTTTGGCAGTCATTGGTAGATAGTCCATGGACCATTTTTGTCAATTTTTTGGACATTGCCATTGTCACCTGGTTGCTTTATAAGTTTATCCGAGCCCTAGCAGGGACAAAAATCATGTCTTTGGTGCAGGGAGTTGTTTTATTTGTTATCTTAAAAGGGGTTGCTGAGCTGATTGGCTTAAAGACAATCACTTACTTGATGAATCAAGTCATTACTTATGGTGTGATTGCAGCTGTTGTCATCTTTGCTCCAGAAATTCGATTAGGTCTGGAAAAGTTTGGAAAAACGACCAATATATTGAAAGGGAGTCCGAAGTTATCTCGAGAGGAGAGATTGGTGCAATCCTATGTGAAGGCTGTTGCTTACTTGAGTCCCCGTAAGATTGGTGCTTTGGTTTCCATTCAACAGACTCAGACCCTACAAGAGTATATCAGTACTGGGATACCCTTGGATGCTAATATTTCAAGTCAATTATTAATCAATATTTTCATTCCCAACACCCCTCTTCATGATGGGGCTGTTATTATCAAGGGAGATAAGATTGCAGCATCATGTTGCTATCTCCCTTTGTCTGAATCCCCTCATATCTCTAAGGAGTTTGGGACGCGTCACCGTGCTGCCATTGGTTTATCTGAGAATTCAGATGCGGTAACCTTTATTGTTTCTGAGGAGACAGGAGCGATTTCGGTAACGACTAATGGCGAGTTCATCCATGATTTATCTGTCAAAGAGTTTGAAACCTTGATGTTATCTCTCTTTGTATCGAAAGGGCAAGAGTCGTCTTCACTTTCTCAGAGGGTAAGGAGGCTGTTCAGAAAATGATAAAACGTTTTTTTCAGAGTCGTTTCTTTTATGTTATAGTGGCATTATTATTTGCTTGTAGCTTGTTTTTAACTGCTGCTTCAAGTAATTATAATCAGGTTGGCACACAATTATCACAGGTCACTGAGACTTATACGAATACGATTGAAGATGTGCCAATTGACATTAAGTATGACAGTGACCAGTATTTTATCAGCGGTTATTCATACCAAGCAACAGTCTATTTGACCTCAACAAATCGTGTTAAGTTAGATTCAGAAGTCAATAGTGACACACGTTCTTTTAAAGTGGTTGCTGATTTATCAGGAGCAGTTTCAGGAACAACTAAGGCCAAGTTGAAGGTGACAAATCTTCCTTCTGGAATGACGGCGACTGTTGCACCAGATACCATCTCAGTAACTATTGGTAAGAAAGTTTCAAAAACCTTTAAGGTTATTGGAAATGTTGATGAAGGGCAAATTGCAGATGGTTATGCTCTAAAAAAAGTCTCAGTTGACACAAGTTCAGTAAAAGTAACGAGTGATGAATCGACCATCAGTCAGATTGATCATGTGGTTGCTAACTTACCGGATAATGAAACGTTAGATGGTAACTACACAGGTAAGGTGCCCCTACAAGCGGTAGCTGCAGATGGGACTGTACTTGCTAGTGTTATTGATCCTGCCAAGGTGGGCTTATCAGTAACGGTCAAACGGCTTTCGAAAGTTGTACCTGTCCGTATCGAAGAAACAGGGACTTTGGCTTCAAATCTATCAGCTGTTGTCGCTAAACCTAGCCAACAGACAGTGACTATCTATGGAAGTCAAGCAGCCTTAGATGCTGTGTCAGAGGTCGTTGGTCAAGTTGATATTTCGGATGTCTTAAAAAACACGACAAAAACACTTAATTTAACTGCAACAAATGTTACCGTTGAGCCTATTGTTATTGGGGTTGATTTGACAACTATCAAAAAATAGGACATAATGTAACTGTTTAGAAAATGGAGGAGGGCGCTGTAAAGGCGCTGAGTAACATACATGGGAAAATATTTTGGAACAGATGGCGTTCGTGGCGAAGCAAATGTAGAATTGACACCAGAGTTGGCCTTTAAGTTAGGACGCTTTGGAGGCTATGTCCTTAGTCAGCACGAAAATGGTCGACCAAAGGTTTTTGTAGCACGTGATACACGTATTTCAGGAGAGATGTTAGAGTCTGCTTTAGTTGCAGGTCTTCTCTCAGTCGGTATCGAGGTTTACAAACTCGGAGTCCTAGCTACACCAGGTGTGTCGTATTTGGTTCGTACAGAGAATGCGAGTGCCGGTGTTATGATTTCAGCAAGTCATAATCCAGCTCTTGATAATGGTATCAAGTTCTTTGGAGGAGACGGTTTCAAATTGGATGACGACCGTGAAGCAGAAATTGAAGCTCTTTTGGATGCTGAGGAAGACACGCTTCCAAGACCGTCAGCGGATGGACTTGGAACACTTGTTGATTATCCAGAAGGACTTCGTAAATACGAAAAATTCATGGTATCAACAGGTCTTGACTTGGATGGGATGAAAGTTGCTTTAGATACTGCAAACGGTGCTGCAGCTTCTTCTGCACGTAATATTTTCCTCGACTTAGGTGCTGATATTGCTGTTATTGGAGATCAGCCAGATGGTCTTAATATTAACAAAGGTGTGGGTTCGACACATCCAGAGCAGTTGCAAGATCTAGTTAAAGAATCAGGATCTGCTATTGGTCTTGCCTTTGACGGGGACAGCGATCGCCTCATTGCAGTTGATGAGAATGGTGATATTGTTGATGGTGATAAGATCATGTATATCATCGGTAAACAGATGGCTGCCAAGGGTGAGCTGGCTAAAAATACCATTGTAACAACAGTAATGTCTAACCTTGGTTTCCACAAGGCTCTTGATCGCGAAGGAATCAACAAGTCAGTAACAGCCGTTGGTGACCGTTACGTTGTTGAAGAAATGCGCAAATCGGGTTACAATCTTGGTGGTGAGCAATCAGGACACGTTATCATCATGGATTACAACACAACAGGTGATGGTCAGTTAACAGCTATTCAGTTGACAAAAGTCATGAAAGAAACTGGTAAGACTTTGTCTGAATTAGCAGCAGAAGTGACTATTTACCCACAAAAGTTGGTTAATATTCGTGTTGAAAATAGCAAGAAGCATGTGGCAATGGAAGTCCCAGCTATCGCAGCTGTTATTGAAAAAATGGAAGCTGAGATGGCTGGAAATGGTCGTATTTTGGTACGTCCAAGTGGAACAGAACCACTTCTTCGAGTAATGGCTGAAGCACCAACTGATGCTGAAGTTGATTATTATGTTGATACTATTGCTGACGTTGTTCGTTCAGAGATTGGTTTAGACTGAATTGAAAATTAGGAAAAGAGCTGTTTGGAAAATGTTCTGATTTTCTAAGCAGCTCTTTTAAAAAGTATGAGGAATCCTATAGTGATTGAAAATAAAAAGCTAGAAGCATTACTATCACGATTTCCAGAAGACGTCCAGGAGATTTTTAGCCAGATGATTATTTCCTATCAGTTAGGTTATGTAGATTACGTGTATCAGACGAAGGATGTCTCTGTTCAGAATCGACGTATACGTCACTTGATTAAGAACTTGAGACGTATGGATTATTTCTATGTGATGCCCATGACACAAGAATTAATGGTTTCAGTGATTAATGATTGGCATTATCCTGAGCCGTTTGAGAATTGCACTCTCACACGTCAAGATGCGATATATCAGCAGTGGGCGTCTAGCCGTGACCAATCAGAAAACCTGTTAGCAATTATCCGAAATGGTGCTCATATCGGCTATGCTTGGACGGATACAATAGAAGAAAATGGTATTCATTTAGGGTTTGCTCTTAAGCCTAGCTTAATAGGAAAAGGGTTGGGCCCAGGGTTCTATCAAGCTATTGAGTCTTATCTTAGAGAAAATAGAAATATCACGTTTATAGAGGTAAGTCTGCTAAAAGACAATAATTTAGCAAAATCTTTTTTGGAGCGACAAAATTATAGCGTATTCTCTTCTCAATCAGATAACTTGGTAATGCGTAAAGAAATGGAGGGTATTGAATGAGATTAGATAAATATTTAGCAGATTGCGGTCTAGGGTCTCGGACAGATATTAAAACTTTTCTGAAGAAAAAGAGAGTCACAGTCAACGGCAAGATTGAAACCTCTCCTAAGTATCAGGTGAATCAGGAGACAGACAGTGTTTGCTTTGATGGTCTTGAGCAGTCTTATGAGACTTTTGTTTACTACCTTCTCAATAAGCCTAAAGGGGTTATCTCAGCTACTGAGGACAAGAGTCATCGGACAGTACTAGATCTCTTAGAGGTATCTGATAGAAAGAAAGGTATTTTTCCAGTTGGTCGTTTGGATAAGGACACACACGGCTTGCTATTGTTGACTAACAATGGTGCTTTAGCTCATGCTATGCTATCACCTAAAAAACATGTTGACAAACGTTATCGTGCTCAGATCGAGGGGGTGATGACTGAAGATGATCAGAAAAGCTTTGCAGAAGGCATTGTCTTAAAAGATTTTACTAGCCAGCCAGCTCAATTGACTATATTAGAAGTCGATACTGATTTAGAGACATCGTTGGTAGATATTTGTATTGCAGAAGGTAAATTTCATCAGGTGAAGCGAATGGTGGCTGCCTGTGGTAAGGAAGTAACTGATTTACAACGGTTACAAATGGGTCCCTTATCACTAGATGAGACTCTCGAACAGGGGAACTATCGTCGATTAACTGATCAGGAGTTAGAATCATTAGCAGTATTTGGTGTTCCTTTGTAAGAAGATTATTGACAGTCTTACTGTCTTGTGATTTGATTATTAGGCTAATTCATGTTAATATAAATAGTGATTAAAATCGATAGAAGAGGTAAATAAATGGCTTTTGGAGATAATGGCCCACGTAAGAAAACGGCTTTTGAACGCTTGACACTTTTTGTTGTTATTATTATGGTGGTTATTACAGTGGGTGCACTTGTTCTTAGTGCACTGTCTGCAATTGGATAATAGCACGTCGATAGTCAAGTACTTGATATTTAAGTCTGCTAGGCTGATGTGATATAAAGGGAGTCACTAGGGCTCACATAGGAGAGTTGAACTTCCCTGATTTTGAATAGACCTGATTCGAGGACTAGAGTACCGAGATAATGGCGTTCAGATGTATTATTGGTAAGAGTATCTCAAGTGATTGGTGTAGGGGAGCGCTGAGTTAGTGAAACAGAGTTCCGTGGTGCTAGACCAAGAGATTAAAATGAGCTCAAGGTGATGAGGTTGGACATTTTGCCCAGCCTCCTCTTGTTGCTTACAGTTACTGAAAGATAAAGAAAGGATGAGAGGTTGACCTCTCAAAAAGAGAAATCATGAGTATGTTTTTAGATACTGCTAAGATCACCGTCAAGGCTGGTCGTGGTGGTGATGGGATGGTTGCCTTCCGTCGTGAGAAATACGTTCCAAATGGCGGTCCTTGGGGCGGTGACGGTGGTAAAGGAGGTTCAGTCGTTTTTCGTGTTGACGAGGGCTTACGCACCTTGATGGATTTCCGTTACAACCGTAAATTTAAAGCAAAAGATGGCGAAAAAGGGATGACTAAAGGAATGCACGGTCGTGGATCAGATGATTTGATCGTCTCTATTCCTCCAGGGACAACTGTTCGTGATGCAGAGACTGGTAAAGTGATTACTGACTTGGTAGAAAACGGTCAAGAGTTTGTCATTGCCCAAGGTGGTCGTGGTGGTCGTGGTAATATTCGCTTTGCGACACCTCGTAACCCAGCTCCTGAAATTGCTGAAAACGGTGAGCCTGGTGAAGAACGTGAACTTCAGTTGGAGTTGAAAATTCTTGCTGATGTTGGTTTGGTTGGTTTCCCATCAGTTGGTAAATCAACACTTCTCAGTGTCGTCTCAGCCGCTAAGCCCAAAATTGGTGCCTATCACTTTACGACAATTGTTCCTAACTTGGGAATGGTTCGTACTAAGTCTGGTGAGAGCTTTGCCATGGCTGACCTTCCAGGATTGATTGAAGGGGCTAGCCAGGGGGTGGGGCTTGGAACACAGTTCCTTCGTCACATTGAGCGTACACGTGTTATCCTACATGTTATTGATATGTCAGCTAGTGAAGGGCGCGATCCTTATGAGGATTATTGTCAAATCAACACAGAGCTTGAAACCTACAATCTTCGCTTGATGGAGCGTCCGCAGATTATTGTTGCTAATAAGATGGATATGCCAGAATCGGAAGAAAACTTGAAAGTCTTCAAGGAAAAATTAGCAGCTGAGTACGACGAATTTGACGAGCTTCCAATGATTTTCCCGATTTCAAGTTTGGCACACCAAGGTCTAGAAAACTTGATGGAAGCGACAGCAGAATTGCTTGACCAAACAGATGAATTTCTTCTTTACACAGAGGAAGATATGGAGCAAGAAGAAGTTTACTATGGCTTCAATGAAGATGAACGTCCATTTGAAATTAGCCGTGATGATGATGCTTCATGGGTACTTTCAGGTGAGAAATTGGAACGTCTCTTTGTCATGACTAACATGGAACGAGACGAGTCAATCATGAAATTTGCCCGTCAATTGCGTGGAATGGGTGTCGATGAGGCTCTCCGTGAACGTGGTGCTAAGGATGGTGATATCGTTCGTATCGGCAATTTCGAGTTTGAATTTGTGGACTAATCAGCTTGTAGCTTCCAAGGAGGTTTCTTATGGGAGATAAACCCATATCTTTCAAGGATAAAGATGGTCATTTTGTTTCAGCAGCTGATGTTTGGAATGCTGAGAAATTAGAAGAATTATTCAATACACTTAATCCCAATCGTCGCCTGCGTTTGGAACGTGAGAAAATGGCTAAAAAATCTTAAAACGTAAAAGACATGACATCAAGTTATCTAAAACTGATGTCATGTCTTTTTATTATGGATTGAAGCTATAATAAAAAGAAAGCTCAAAATCGAGGTTTCTTTTTATCGTTTACGCGTTCAAAACTTTATCTAAGAATTCCACAAGACGTGGGTGTTTTGGATTGTCGAAGATTTCATCTGGTGTGCCATCTTCGATGAACTGTCCGCCATCTGTAAAGATAACGCGGTTAGCTACCTTACGAGCAAATCCCATTTCGTGTGTTACGATAAGCATGGTCATACCTTGCTCTGCAAGATCTTTCATAACGTTAAGAACATCACCAACCATCTCTGGATCAAGAGCTGATGTTGGTTCGTCAAAGAGCATGATATCTGGGTTCATTGCCAAACTACGAGCAATGGCAACACGTTGTTTCTGCCCACCTGAAAGGCTAGTTGGTTTGGCATCAGCTTTATCAGCAAGTCCAACTTTTTCCAGCAAGTCCATACCTACTTTATCAGCTTCTTCTTTGGAATATTTGCCAAGCTCAATTGGAGCAAAGGTGATATTTTCAAGAACAGACATGTGAGGGAAGAGGTTGAAGTGCTGGAACACCATACCGATATTTTCACGAGCCTTGTCGATATTTGTTTTTGGATCTGACAATTCAAAACCGTCAACAACAACCTTACCGCTTGTAACGGATTCAAGTAGGTTTAAAGTACGAAGGAAGGTTGATTTACCAGAACCAGAAGGACCGATGATACAAACCACATCGCCTTCATAGAATTTTGCGTCAATCCCTTTTAGGACTTCGTTGTCGCCGTATGATTTGTGCAAATCTTGCACATCAATTTTCAATTCAGCCATTATTTAAGCCTCTTTTCTAAACGTTTTGCAAGACGTGTCAACAAGGTGATGATCACGAGGTAGATAACTGCCAAGATTGCGTACATACGGAATGATTGGTAGTTACGGGCAATGATGATTTTACCAGTTTGGAAGAGTTCGATAAGTCCGATAGCTGATACGATAGTTGTATCTTTCAATGAAATAACGAACTGGTTGATGAAGTTTGGCAACATGAGACGGACTGCCTGTGGCAAGATAACCTTACGCATGGTTGTTCCGTATGGGATACCAAGACTTCGACTGGCTTCCATTTGCCCTTTATCAACGGCTTCAATACCACCACGAACAATTTCGGCAATGTAAGCTCCGCCATTTAGCGAAAGAGCGATAGTTGCTGCGACAAAGTCGTTAATTGGGCTTTGATGACCTGTGATAGATTCGATAAGGTTTGGAATTCCCCAGAAGATAAAGGCGGCAACAATCATCAATGGAATACCACGCACCACGTCAACAAAGATAGCTGAGATTGTGCGAAGAATTTGGCTTGGTGATACTGCCATCATACCAAAGAGAATACCGATAAGCATAGCAATGGCAAATGATAGAAGGGTCAAACCAAGAGTAGTTCCAAGACCTGAAAGTAGTTGTTTGTAGTTGTTTGAAATCAAGCCAAAGATTGTTGACTCATCCACAGATTTTTCAGAACTGTCACTATCATCAGTGGCAATGTATTTTGAGATGATTTTGTTGTATTGACCTGAGTTTTTCAAAGCAGCAAGGCCGTTGTTGAACATTTCAATCAACTCTGGGTTTGTGCCTTTTTTAACGGCAAAACCGTACTCACCTGAAGGTTCACCGTCAATTGGTATTTTGAACTTACGTCCTTGTTTGATAGCGTATTTTAGGACAGCTTCATCATCCATAAGCGCAGCGATAGAACCTGAATTGAGGCTGTCATACATTGATGATGCTTCATCGAAGGCTTTTAGGGTGTAGCCATACTTGCTAGCATTTGCACGAAGGAAATTGTAAGAAGCGGTTCCGTTCTTAGCTCCAACGATTTTACCTTTTAAGTCTTTGTAAGAAGAAACCTTGCTGCTTTTTTGAACAGCTAAGATGATATTTGACGTGTAGTAAGAATCTGAGAAATCAAAGATTTCTTTACGGGCATCTGTCATTGACATCCCAGCGATAACAGCGTCAGCTTGACCTGATTGAACAGCATTGAGTGCTGCATCGAAACCTGGGTTTGAAATTTCAATCTCAAAACCTTGTTGTTTAGCGATTGCTTTTAGGAGTTCCATATCGATACCGACATACTTACCGCTATCGTTTTGGAATTCAAATGGTGCAAATGATGAGTCTGCAACAATTTTGTACTTAGTTTTAACTGGAGTTGCCTTAGCGTTAGCATCGCCTTTACTTTGTTCAGAGCTTGCTTGTTCTCCCAACCATTTGGCCATGATTTGTTCATAGGTACCATCTGATTTCATTTCAGCGAAGGCTTTGTTGAATTCTTCAATCAAATGCTCGTGCTTACTGCCTTTTTTAACTGCAAAAGCGAAGCTTCCGACTGACTCACCATCCATGTTGATAGCGTAGTTCTTACCTTGGTTGATGGCGTATTGAACAACTGGTTGGTCGTCCATTGCAGCATTGATAGAACCAGAGTCAAGGCTGTTGTTCATCAAGTCGCTTGTATCAAATGTTTTAAGTGTATAGCCGTATTTGTCTTGATTTTTCTCAAGGAAGGTTTGTGCGGCAGTTCCATTTTTAACCCCGACGATTTTTCCTTTGAGCTCTTTGTAGCTAGTGACTTTACTGTCTTTACGTGTGTAAATAACAACAGCAGTATCATAGTAAGTGTCAGAGAAAGTAAAGACTTTTTTACGAGCGTCCGTTACAGTTGTCCCTGCCATGAGGGCGTCAGCTTGACCAGCTTGAACAGCGTTAACCGCTGCATCAAAGCCTGGAAAAGTCATATTAACATCCCAGTTAGCACGTTTAGCGACTTCGTTAATAATATCGACGTCGATTCCTTTATAAACTTGATCAGAATCCTTAAATTCAAATGGTGCGTAAGCTGTATCGGATACAATATTAATAGTATCCGCCATTGCTTGACCACCCATTACAAAGAAAACTGAAGCAACCGATAGAAGGGCTGCGAAGAGTTTTTTCTTCATTAGTGAATGTCTCCTTTATTCATTTACCTAGCTATTATATCAAATAAGAAATATTTAAGCAAACATCACCGTCTCTTTGTGTCATAAAATCTAACATGAGATGTTACAAAAATAATATTGCTAGCTTAAAATAAGGAAGAATGCGACACTATTTCCCTCCCATCTAAGATGATATGGTAGAATAGATAAGGAAAAAAACATGAATTGAAGCAAGAGATTCCCTCAAAGTGGGATTTTCTTTTGACTTAAGAAGAACTGATGACTCATCAAGGGTAAAAAGTGATGTCCTTGTAAGAGATTGTTATGTTTTGAAAGGAAGTAGAACGTATGATAGATAGAAGAGAAGATAATCGGTTTAAGCTGGTCTCTAAGTATCAACCGTCTGGAGACCAGCCGCAGGCCATTGAGCAATTGGTGGATAACATCGAAGGAGGCGAAAAATCTCAGATTCTCCTTGGGGCAACAGGGACTGGTAAAACCTTTACCATGAGTCAAGTGATCAGCAAGGTCAATAAGCCGACCTTGGTCATCGCCCACAATAAGACCTTGGCGGGACAGCTCTACGGAGAGTTCAAGGAGTTCTTCCCTGACAATGCTGTTGAGTACTTTGTGTCTTACTATGATTATTATCAGCCAGAAGCCTACGTACCCTCATCAGATACCTATATCGAAAAAGATAGTTCGGTCAATGATGAGATCGACAAGCTTCGCCATTCGGCAACGTCTGCTCTCTTGGAGCGCAATGACGTTATCGTCGTGGCATCGGTCTCTTGTATCTATGGTTTGGGTTCGCCTAAAGAATACGCAGACTCAGCTGTTAGCCTGCGTCCTGGCCAGGAGATTTCTCGTGATAAACTCTTGAATGACTTGGTGGATATTCAGTTTGAGCGAAATGACATTGATTTTCAGCGTGGTCGCTTTCGTGTGCGTGGTGATGTGGTGGAAATTTTCCCTGCCTCACGTGACGAACATGCCTTTCGTATCGAGTTTTTTGGAGATGAGATTGATCGTATCCGTGAAATTGAAAGCCTGACGGGTAAAAGTTTGGGAGAGGTTGACCACTTGGTGCTTTTCCCTGCCACCCACTTTGTGACCAACGACGAACATATGGAGCAGTCTATTGCCAATATCCAAGCGGAGCTGGCTGACCAACTCCAGCTCTTTGAGTCAGAAGGGAAGTTATTAGAAGCCCAGCGATTGAAACAAAGAACAGAATATGACATTGAAATGTTGCGTGAGATGGGATACACCAACGGCGTTGAGAACTACTCACGTCACATGGACGGGCGTTCTGAAGGTGAGCCACCTTATACGCTTTTGGACTTCTTCCCAGAGGATTTCCTCATCATGATTGACGAGAGCCACATGACCATGGGGCAGATTAAAGGGATGTACAATGGCGACCGCTCTCGCAAGCAGATGTTGGTGGATTATGGTTTCCGTTTGCCGTCAGCCTTGGACAACAGACCGCTGCGCCGAGAAGAATTTGAAAGTCACGTCCACCAGATAGTCTATGTGTCAGCGACACCTGGTGATTACGAAATGGAGCAGACAGATACAGTTATCGAGCAGATTATCCGTCCGACAGGTCTGCTGGATCCAGAAGTCGAAGTTCGTCCAAGCATGGGGCAGATGGATGACTTACTTGGCGAAATTACCCAACGTGTTGAAAGAGGCGAGCGTACCTTTATCACAACCCTTACTAAGAAGATGGCAGAGGATTTGACCGACTACCTCAAGGAAATGGGCGTCAAGGTCAAGTACATGCACTCGGATATTAAGACCTTGGAGCGTACAGAGATTATCCGTGATTTGCGTTTAGGTGTCTTTGATGTGCTTATCGGAATTAACTTGCTCCGTGAGGGGATTGATGTGCCTGAGGTCAGTCTGGTAGCGATCCTTGACGCGGATAAGGAAGGATTCCTCCGCAATGAGCGTGGACTCATCCAGACTATTGGGCGTGCCGCTCGTAACGTTGACGGTCATGTCATCATGTATGCCGATAAGATTACCGAGTCGATGCAGCGTGCCATGGACGAGACAGCACGTCGTCGTCAGATTCAGATGGCTTATAATGAAGAGCATGGCATTGTCCCACAGACGATTAAGAAAGAGATTCGCGACCTTATTGCTATTTCTAAAGCAAATGATACAGAAGTGGCAGAAGAAACCGTGGATTACTCAGCCATGAACAAGTCAGAGAGACAAGAAGCCATCAAAAAACTGCAAAAACAAATGCAAGAAGCCGCAGAGTTGCTTGACTTTGAATTGGCAGCTCAGATTCGTGACATGGTCTTGGAATTAAAGAGCATGGACTAAAAAAGATTTCAGACTGATAGCCACATTAGGCTGCCTTTCTGAAATCTTTTTACTATTAACGTGATGTGAATTTTGATGCTAGTCCAGATAAATCAAGCGTCTCCTCTGGCTTAGGAGCATCGTAGTATGGTTTAAAGTCTTGGGCCTGCTCTTCAAAAGGAATGGCATCATCAGGAACTTCTTTTAACCAGGTAAAGCCATAGAAGGAGTCGTAGTCTTCGTAGAAGGTTTCCTCCTCTTCATCCCACTTGCGGCCATTGTAGCGTTCAACAGTTTCAAATTGCAGAGCGATCTGAGTGAGAGCTGGCGTAACCGTACCAAGTCGTTTTGCCATGTAATGGTAATGTTCGATAGTATAAACCACGGTAGAGACCATGCTGTCTGATGTTGCAGCTTCACCGTTCAACCATTTGACCTCATGGTCTCTTAGAAAACATAGTAGTGACCAGAGGTTTTTCTGAAACTGGAGTGGGAATGTATCGATATTGTCAAAGGAGACAACGCATCTTGTCGATGTCTCTAGTAGTTGTTTGAGATTCTTAGTCATGTCATACCTTTCCTCTTAGGATAATGTTAATACAACGAATGAGGGTTAGTCATAGCCTTATCATTTTATCATAGTCTTGCCGTTTTTGGCAGTAGGAGTAGCTTGATTTACATGATTAAGAGATAATTTTTGTTGTTAAAGTTGTTGGATAAAATGTTATAATTGTCAGAAAAAACAACACTCTCCTTAATATTATGGTAAAATAGAAGTACTGTAAAGGGAGGTTCTTATGAAAATTGACAATCGACAGGTTCGCTTAGGTGATGAGTTGAAAAAAGAATTAACTTTAGGAAGTCGTGTCAAAATCGCAGCAGCTACTTTTTCCATGTTTGCTTATCAAGAACTAAAGGATGAGTTGGAAAACATTGATAGCTTACAATTTATTTTCACCAATCCTACTTTTTTAACGAAAGACTTGACTAAGGAATTTCGGGAATATGCCATCCCAAAGTGTAAGCGAGAGCAGTCTCTTTTTGGAGCAAGTTTTGAAATTAAGTTGATGAACGATCTGAGTCAAAAGGCTATCGCTAGAGAGTGTGCTGAGTGGATTAGACAAAAAGTACGTTTTAAATCGATTACAGAAGATGTCGGAATATCGGATGGCATTCGTATCGAACAATCTGAAGATACGATAACTGTTGACAAGTTAAAAGAATTTGACCGAAAAGAACTTGGGTACGAACCTCATCCACTTCCAACGGTTCGTCACCTGAATCATGCTCCTGAGAGTTTGACTTATTTAACGGAGTTTGATGAGTATTGGCAAAACGATGAGTATTTTAGAGATGTCACTGAGAAGGTCTTAGAAAGTTTAAGCACGGCTTATCAGGAGCATTCCCCAGAATTTATTTATTATGTCATGCTTTATAATATTTTCAAAGATTTCTTGCTAGACATCAATGAAGACCATCAGCCAAATGAACATGTGAAGTATAAGGAAACGAAACTTTGGAATACCCTCTATGATTTTCAAAAAGATGCGGTAGAATCTATCATTACTAAACTTGAGCAGTATCAAGGTTGTATCCTAGCAGACTCAGTTGGTCTAGGTAAGACCTATACCGCCTTAGCAGTGATGACCTACTATGCTTATCGGGGGAAACGCATCTTAGTTTTATGTCCAAAAAAACTGGAAAACAACTGGAACATGTACCGTCATAATTATAAGAATAATCCTATCTATGACCGCCAGTTGCAATATGATGTTCTTTACCATACTGATTTGAGTAGGACTAGGGGAATGTCAAATGGTATCGACCTTGCTTTGAATAACTGGGATACCTATGATCTAGTTGTTATCGATGAATCTCATAACTTCAGAAATGGCGGTGGCAAGTCTGAAGAAACGGGTAAAGAAAACCGATATAGTCGCTTGATGAATCGTGTGATTAAAGAGGGCGTTCCGACAAAAGTCCTCATGTTGTCCGCAACACCTGTTAATAATCGCTTTAATGATTTGAAAAATCAGTTGGCACTAGCCTATGAAGGAAATCCAGATAATATCAATCATAAGCTAGATACCAAATCATCTATTGATGATATTTTCCGCATGGCACAATCAGCCTATAACAAGTGGGCAGATTTTTCAGTTGAGAATAGGACGACTGAGCGTCTGTTGGAAATGCTTGATTTTGATTTCTTCAAGGTTTTAGATAGTGTCACTATTGCAAGAAGTCGCAAGCATATCCGAGATTTTTATGATCGCGAGGCAATCGGTGATTTTCCTCAACGTCTGAAACCGAAAAATTATTATCCTGAATTGACGGTTAGTCTATCTCATATCACTTATAAGCGTATTTACCAGCTTTTAGATCGCTTAAATTTGATGATTTATCAACCAAGTCAGTATATTTACCCTTCAAAACGTTTTAAATATGAAAAGAAAGATGGTAAAGGTTTAAATCTTTCTCAATCAGGGCGTGAAGCGGGTATTAAGAAACTGATGATGATTAATCTCCTTAAACGACTAGAAAGCTCTGTCCAAGCCTTTCGCTATACCCTTGAAGAGGTGGTGTTGGCTTATATCAAAACCACCTTATCGACGATTGAATCCTATGAACTCAACGGACAAGCTGTATCGCTAAAAGCGACAACTTTTGATGACAATGACTTTGATATTGAAGATAGTAATGCTGAAAGTTTAGTTGGTAAGAAAGTTACCATAGAGTTACAGGATATAGACTATCAATCTTGGAAACGTGATTTAGAAGATGATGACAAGATTTTGTCTGAAATATCAGATTTAATCGCTCAGATAGATCCGAGTCAAGATCAGAAATTGCAGTCCCTTCGTCAGTTGATAGATGACAAATTAGCTAATCCTATCAATAAAGGCAATAAAAAGATAATTATCTTCTCAGCCTTTGCCACAACGACTGACTATCTTTATCGAGAAATCAGTAGCTATGTTTTGAAAAAGTATGGCCTTCATACGGCTCAAGTCTCTGGTGGGCAAACAAGCTTTAAAACTACTTTAGATACTGAGCATAAGGATTTAAACTCACTACTAACTTATTTTTCACCGAAATCCAAGTCTCGTCATGTGGTCTTTCCAGATGATGAGCGTGAGATTGATATTTTAATTGCGACAGATGTTATTTCGGAAGGGCAAAACTTACAGGATGCTGATATGATGGTCAATTACGATATTCATTGGAATCCTGTTCGTATCATTCAACGATTTGGGCGTGTTGACCGTATCGGTAGTCAAAATAAGGTTATCCAACTGGTGAACTTTTGGCCAAATATCGACCTAGATGAGTATATCGACTTAAAATCTCGTGTTGAATCTCGGATGAAAATCTCAGTCTTGACCTCAACAGCAGATGATAATGTCCTTTCTGATGAGGAAATCGAAGATAATAACTATCGTAAAAAACAGTTGGAGCGTCTTCGTAATGAAGTGGTTGACTTAGAAGAAATGTCGGATGGTATCTCCATTATGGACTTGGGATTGGAAGATTATCGTACAGATCTTAATCGTTACCTTAAAGGTCATCCTGAGTTGGAGAAAATGCCACTGGGGCTGCAAACAGTTGTTCCAGCAAGTTCTTCCTTACCAGAAGGAGCTATCTTTGTTCTCAAGAATGTGAAAAATCAGAAGGAAGATAGGCAAAATCGTCTCTACCCTTACTATCTGGTCTATGTCAATAGTCAAGGGCATAGTCTCTACACTGTGACAGAGACTAAAAAACTCTTAGAAGTTATCAGAAGCTTGGTTAAAGGTAAGGATAAGCCACTAGAAGACTTGGTTGAACGCTACAAGGCTAAAACCAAGGACGGTGTTGAAATGTCTTATTACTCGAAGCGTCTGCAAGATGCAGTTAATTCCTTGGTTGAGCAAGAGGAGATTTCTTTTGTGGATAGCCTTTTCAGTGCCGAGGAATTAGATTTAATGACGGAATCCAGCCAAGGCAAGGATGACTTTGAATTGATTTGTTTCTTTGCGGTCATGGAGGAAGGTCATGATTAAGCTACCAGAGACCTGTCGACTCCCTCAAGAGCGTATCCTTTATCAACCTTATCAGCGTGGCAATAGCAATCTTTTTGAACAACTCCACTTTTCTAAGGAAGAACAAAAGGAGATGCGAGAATCCTTTGCCAAGCTAGCCATTACCCACAGTATCCAAACGTCAACAGTCAACATTTTGGAAGGTCAGTTGATTAAGCAGATTCCTGTGATTACCATTGAGCTCAATCAAGATGATGTCAATATCAAGTTGATAGAATCCTTGGACAAGCGTCTGGCAGTTTACCCTATCTATATCTTGGTCAAACCAGATGCCAGTCAAGGGTTGTTGGTTCATTATAAGGAGAAACTTAGTCACATCAAGGAGGGACAACGCTTTAAACTCCTTCGTCGTTTTGAGACTTGGGAGGATATAGAGCTAGGTTTTGACGGTGATACCTTAGACCAAGTCTATGACCGTCTGGTGAAGACGGTTGCCAAAGACGACCTAGTTGATAATGGCAGAGCGACTCTCAAGGAAACTGTCCAAGAGACGCAGTTGCTGGCAAAACTGGAAAAAGAAGCGGCTCAACTCAAGAAGAAAATGTATGCGGCTAAGTCTATGCGAGACCAGATGACCTACAAAAAAGCCTACAAGGCAAAACAAAAAGAAATTGAGGGATTAATTACATAAGCGTGGATACGCCATATCATTCAGCGACCAAAGGTCGCTAAAAATCATGAGCCAGAGCTCAAAAAAATCATAAAAATTATTGTCAAAATAGAAAGATTGATTTACCATGAGAACAGAACAGAACAGAACAGAACAGAACAGAACAGAACAGAACAGAACAGAACAAACAGGGAGACTACACTCAACTAGAGAAAGTCTCTGCACAATCTAAAAACCTACACCAATCAAACCTTGAAGCCATCAAGCAGCTTTTCCCACAAGTCTTAACAGAGACACGTGACGCAGATGGGAACTTACGCCAAGCTATCGACTTTGACAAGCTCAAAGACCTCCTGTCAGATGAGGTTGCGGAAGGGCGTGAGACCTATGAATTTACATGGGTTGGTAAGCGTGAGGCCATGGCAGAAGCAGGACGTCCGACAAGTAAGACGCTCCGCCCAGACTTGGAAGAGTCTGTCAACTTTGATGAGACAGGTAATGTCTTTATCTCAGGAGACAACCTTGAAGTCTTGAAAATTCTGCAAGAATCATATCTCAATAAGATTGATATGATTTACATTGACCCACCTTACAATACTGGCAAGGACTTTGTCTATGCGGATAACTTCGCCATGACACAAGACGAGCTAGACCAAGCGATGGAGAGCAAGGATGAAACAGGACAACGCCTTTTCAAAAATGAAAAGAGCAATGCCCGTTATCACTCAGATTGGCTCAATATGATGTATCCACGCCTTGTCCTAGCAAGAAACTTGCTCAAAGAGACAGGCGTTATTTTTATCTCCATTGATGACAACGAACAAGCCAACCTCAAAGCACTTTGTGATGAAGTTTTTGGGGAGGAGAATTTGGTTCAGATTATCTCATGGAGAAGAACAGATAATCAACCAAATATCGGTACTAGTGCTCGAGTTAAAGAGTACATATATGTCTATGCTAAAAGATACTCCAATGTCATTTATGGACGATTACCGTTATCAGAAAGTGCATTAAAAGAGTATAGGTACGAGGATTCTTATGCCGGAAAATTCCGAAGAGGGATTTTACTGGATAAGACTCGCGGTCGCCACTCTTATCCAGTGGTAACTAAATCAGGAAATATTTTAAATGGTCCTTGGATGGTGACAAAACAGCAATTAGAAGAACTTGATAATAGCAATCAAGTATATTGGACAACAGGTGGGGATGAGCAACCCTATAAAAAAATATATTTAAAGGATAGTAAAGGAGCGATACCTAATGATTTTTGGGGTATCGAATTTGGTACTAATCAAAGAGCTAGCTTAGAGGTTGAATCACTCTTAAATAAACGATTATTTGATTTTCCCAAGCCTACGTCTTTGTTAAAAAATTTAGTGAACCTTGGTGCATCTATAGAACATGCTACTATCCTCGACTTCTTTGCTGGTTCAGCAACCACAGCGGATGCGGTCATGCAGTTAAATGCTGAAGATGGTGGTAATCGTAAGTATATCCTTTGTACCTTGGACGAGGAGGTTAATGCTAAGTCTGCGGCTAAAGAAGCTGGCTATGAGACTATTGACCAAATCTCCCGTGAGCGTATCCGTCTTGCTGCAGCTAAGATTAAGGATGAACACCCTGATAAAGCAGATAGTCTTGACCTTGGTTTCAGAGCTTATCGTTTGGACTCGTCCAACTACAAGGATGTTTATCTGACACCTGATGCGACGTCGCAAGACCTCTTTGACAGTGTGTCAAACATCAAGGAAGACCGTACGGGTCTTGACCTCCTTCATCAGGTCATGCTGACATGGGGGATGGGGCTTGATGTGTCTATTGAGATAGAAACCATTGAGACAGAAACCATTGGACAAGCGACTGTTTATAATGTTGATGAGGAGAGTTTGATTGCCTGTTTTGACCAAGTAGATGAAGCTATCGTCCGTCAGATTGCTGAAAAAGAACCGCTCAGAGCAGTCTTTCTTGATGAATCCTTTGCCAACTCAGCAGACAAAATCAATGTCTCAGAAATCTTCAAAGAACTCTCCCCAGAAACAAAAGTGAAAGTGGTGTAAAAATGAGCAAAGAACAAGAAAGTACAATTGACTTTAAGCTTGCAGATAGTATTAGAAGATTAAAGATAGTTAGAAAATCTAGAATTAATACTAGTGAGCGACTTGGAAATTATTCTAGTAAATGGGAAATGTATTTGCTAGTTTTTAGTATACTTTCAACCATTTTACTGGTAATATCAATTGGTTTAAAGGATGAAACTACTTCACGTAAGATTATTTCTGGTTGCTTTTCTATGTACACTATTATTTTGCAGTATTTTGTATCTACCTTAAATTATAGAGAAAGAGCCTTAAAGTTTGATTATCATCAACTTGAGATAGAGAATCTTATTCAGGATTTCCAAAACATAGAATGTGAGGATGAAGAAATCAAGAAAAATAAATACCCGATCATTATGGAAAAATATCAAATTCTTTTACAAGGTCAAGAGAATCATTCTGATTTAGATTATAGGAAAGCTAACAAAGAAGATAGCAAGTATACTAGAGATTTTAGTTTGGACAATATCTTTGTAAATTTACAACCCATTATTGGTATTGTTTTTGTACTATTCTATATTTACTGGAATGGGGGACAATAAGTGAAACTCCAATTTAAACACCAACAGTTCCAGCTTGATGCTGTTGAGGCGATTGCTGGGATTTTCCAAGGACAGCCTAAGCATGACGGCGTTCACTATATGGCTGACCCAGGGCGTGATTTTGGGCGTGATAGTTTTGACGATTTGGTCTTGGATGCTTATCGTAACGCTCCGATTCGTCTCAGTCAGGAGAGTATTCGTCAGGCTATCCGTCAGACGCAGATGCGATATGGTCTCAAGCCTTCGGATAGCTTATCACTCGATACCTTTGGTAATCGTCCTGCCTATAATCTAACCATTGAGATGGAAACAGGGACTGGTAAGACCTACACCTATATCCGTACCATCATGGAACTGCACAAGCGTTATGGCTGGCTCAAATTTATCATCGTGGTGCCAAGTATTGCCATTCGTGAGGGAGTGCTCAAGTCTTTTGAAGTCATGGCAGACCATTTTCAGTCAGAGTATGGCACAAAGCCACGCTACTTTGTTTACAATTCTAGTCGTCTCAGTGATTTAGACCTTTTTGCCAACTCTTCTGACCTTCGTGTCATGATTATCAATGCCCAAGCCTTTAATGCTAAGGGTAAGGATGCTAGACGTATTCACATGGAGCTGGAGAATTTCCGTTACCGTAAGCCTATTGATGTTCTAGCTGCGACTAATCCTATCATGATTATTGATGAACCCCAGTCAGTGGAAGGAAAGGCAACCAAAGAGCGTTTGGCAGACTTTAAACCGCTGATGACGCTCCGCTATTCGGCGACGCATAAGGAAAATTATGACATGCTTTACCGTCTGGATGCCTTGGATGCCTACAATCAAAAGTTGGTCAAGAAGATTGCGGTGAAAGCCATTGAGCAGTCGGGATCGACAGGGACAACAGGTTATCTTCGTCTTTTAGATCTGTTACCACAAAAGTCAGGAAGTCCTAAGGCACGTATTGAGTTTGAAATATTGACCAAGGCAGGTAAGATTAAGCGTCAGACGAGGATCGTGACCGAGCCTTTCGACCTCTATGCAGAGTCTAACCAGATGGAGGCTTATCGAGATGGTTTTACACTCAGTCATTTTGATGCCAGAGAAGATGAGCAATCTATCCAAGTCGGTGCCAATCAAAAACTCTATGTCGGTCAAGTCATGGGCTTGATGGATGAAAATCATCTCCGTCGCTTGCAGATTTCAGAGACCATCAAGACCCACTTAGAAAAGGAAGAAATACTCTATAAACACGGTATCAAAGTCTTATCCCTATTCTTTATTGATGAAGTGGCTAAGTATAAGGCTTATGATGAGGACAATAATCCCTTGAATGGTGACTATGCTCAGTTTTTCGAGGAAGAATACCAGCGTCAGGTCAGAGATTATATAGCCAGTCACGAGGCGTCATCCTATCGTACCTACTTGGAAGGTCAGCAAGAAGCCAGTCAGGCTCATGCAGGCTATTTTTCGATTGATAAGGTCAAGAAGTCAGACAAAACGGTCTTTGTGGACTATAAGTCAGCAACGGAACGCAAGAAGGCTCAGTCAAATGACCAAGATGCCTATGACTTGATCATGAAAGACAAGGAGCGTCTGCTTTCTTTTGACGAACCTGTTCGCTTTATCTTCTCGCACTCAGCCCTCAAAGAAGGTTGGGATAATCCCAATGTCTTTCAGATTTGTACGCTGAAAGATAGCAGTGCAGAGACCAGAAAGCGTCAAGAAATTGGACGTGGGATGCGTCTGTCTGTTGACCAAAAAGGTGTCCGTCAGGATTACGCTCTTCTTGGAGAGGCTGTGCATGAGATTAACAAACTGACAGTCATCGCTAATGAATCTTATGATAGCTTTACCCGTTCGCTACAAACAGAGATGCTGGAAGAACTCAAGGACAGACCGAAGAAGGTTACCGTAGAGCTTTTTGTCGATAAGATTTTGACCAATTCTGACGGAGACAAGTTGACGGTCACTAAAGAGGTGGCTGACAAAGTTCATTTTGAGTTGATTAAGCAAGGCTATATTGATAGTGATTATCAGTTGACCGATACGTTTCATAAGGCGAAAGAAAAGAATCAACTGGTCTTTTCAGAAACAGTTACTGGATTTGAAGGTGAGTTATTGAACTTGCTCGATACGGTTTATACTGGGGAAGGTTATGTTATCGAAAATGCTAATAAAGCTAGCATTCGTTTCGCTGATGAAGTCAATCAGGAAAATCTGTCCAAGGCAGAATTTCAAAAGCTCTGGGAGACTATCAATCGCAAGTCAAGCTATCGTGTGACTTTTGACGATGCGGAATTGATCAGTAAGGCTACAGAAGCTATCACAAATCACTTGGTGGTCAGTCAGCCGTCTTATCAGATTGTTGAGGCAGCGGCAGACAAGATGACTGAGCAGGGCTTGGGGTTTGCTGTGTCTGAACAATCAACTGCGGATACTGATCAAGTGAAGCCTAAGATACAGGTGCGTTACGACCTTTTAGGTGAGTTGTCTGATGTGACAGGTTTGACCAGACGGACAGTGGCCGAGATATTGTCGAAAATAGCTCCTTATCAATTTGATAAATTCAAGGTCAATCCAGAAGAATTTATTATCAAAGTTGGTCGTTTGATCAATGAGCAAAAAGCGAGACAAATTATTCAACATATCGAGTATCATATTTTAGAGGAAAGCTTTGATACAAGTATCTTTACCGATAATGAAGAGACGGCTCAACTAGCTGATAAACATCTCTTAGAATCTGAAAAAGGCATCTATAATTATGTTAAAGTGGATTCTGAAGTTGAGGCAACTTTCAAAGATGCTTTAGAACAGCAAGCGGACGTCAAGGTTTATGTCAAATTGCCTAGAAAATTTGTCATTCCGACCCCACTTGGTGATTACAATCCAGACTGGGCGATTGCCTTTAAAGAGGGCAGTGTCAAACATGTTTATTTTGTCGCTGAGACCAAAGGTTCTATGTCTAGCTTACAACTAAAAGCATCTGAAGAGTCTAAAATCAATTGTGCACGTGCTCACTTTAAAAAATTGAAAGAATCTGGTATGATTCAAGATAATCATATTTATGATGTTGTTGATAGCTATGAGCAGTTACTTGCGATTGTAAAGAGCTAGTCGAACGATATAAAGAGGAGTTACTATGAACTACCAAGACCGTCGTCGGATAAGAAGAGAAGTGGAGAGACAGGTCAAGCGAGCTGGATTGAGGCAGCAGCAAAAGCAGTACGACATGGCTGAGTATCAATCTGTGGTGACCCGGTTTGAAGCTGCTAAGGATCGGATGTCTCAGGCTCATCTTGCCATGCTCCAGGAGGACGATCCTGACAAAAAGCTTGCCTTTGCTCAGTTAACTGAACAGTACGCTGACGAGGCAGAGGCGATTTGGCAAGCTTGGGAAGCAAAAAAGGTCAAGGAGAGCCGAACAACAGTAAGCATTTGGTTATTTGCGGCGACAGTTGGTCTTTCTTTGATGTTTCCCTTTCTTGCCCCTGGCTTTATCCTTGCTTTTCTGATTTATTTGGGGCTGGCTTATGGTAGAAAAAGGAAGGTGGACTGATGGCAAAACGATACAATGGTCATATTAAGTCTAATGGGATGTTTTCGGTTCGAGAAGTTTCTTCCTTAAATGGTGGGCTAGCTTGTCTTATTATTTTTGTGAGTGCCTATTTAGTGCTTCAGTGGCTAGCGACTGTCCTTTTTCCATTTATTTACCAGATGGCGATAGGATTACTTAATTATTCTAGTTAATGAGTACCTGAGGTGTGAAAAAAGTAGTTCTGTCTTTCATTGTTTCTAATGACTAGGATAAGGCAGAAGCTAAAGCAGAGCGATTCGAGGTTTGCCCTTGAATCGCTTTATTGATATAATGGAAGGCAACATCATGGTTAGGTACTATCAGACTAGAGTACCAAGGAGAGTGATATACGAATGAAAAACCTAAGAGAATTGTTAAAAGAGCGTTATTTAACACCAATCAAGGAAAATCCTCATCTCTATTTGGGAGTTGAGTTGGAATTTCCTATTGTTCAAGTATTTGGTCAAGCGACAGATCCAGCAGTAGGCAAATCCTTGATTGCTCACTTAGAAGGCAAGTTTGGTTTTGAGAGTGTAAAGGTAGATAGTGAAGGTCAGGTCATTGAGTTATCTTCGCCAGATACAGAAGATGTCATTATGTTTGAATTGACTTATAATACCTTAGAATTGGCTTTTGGTAAGGCGGATAGAATTGGGCAGATTGACCAGCGTTTTCAGCTCTATCTGGCTGAGATTCAGAGTTTTTTAGGGCAATACGACCATGCTTTGGCGGGTCTAGGGATCAACCCTGCTTGGGCCATTAATGATAATCGTGCGGTTAAGGTTGATCGTTACCAGATGCTGCTTAGTTACCTGGCACTTTATAAGGGCATGCCACAAGCAGAGCGATTCCATACCTACCCAGATTATGGTAGTTTTATCTGTGGCAATCAAGTGCAGTTTGATGTTTCAAAGGCTAACTACTTACGTGTTCTCAATGCCTTTAATAAAATTGAAGCAGCTAAGGCTTACCTCTTTGCTAATTCTCCATTTGAGGGAGAAGATTGGGGAACGAGCATTTCTAGAGATCTTTTTTGGGAAAATTCGATGCACGGTCTTTTTAAGAAAAATATCGGAATCTATGAGCAGGATTTCCAGACTGAGGAAGATTTCTTGGATTACTTGGAGGAGAGTTGTCTCTTCTATGTTTATCGAAATGGAGAGATTCTCTATTTTCCACCAATTCAGCTCAAAGACTACATAGATCAAGTGGAGATTGAAGCTTTTGATTTGTCAGGTAAGACCCGTGTTATTCAACCAGAGACGAGTGATTTAGACCAACACCGTGCCTACTATTATGAGCTGTTAACGACGCGCGGAACTGTCGAATGCCGAAGTGTCTGCACGCAGGCTTTGGACAAGACCTTCACTCCTATCGCCTTTCAGTTGGGGCTTTTGGTCAAATTGGATGCTCTGGAACGTTTATTAGCCTCGTCAGATTTCTTTGAGCTTTGGGGGCGTGATTATGCCAAGCTCCGCCGACAATTTGCTTCTAATCATCTCAGTAAGAAGGAGTTGGAAAGCATTCGAGACTTCAGTCAAGAGCTTTGCCATTTAGCCAAAGAAGGCTTACAAGAAAGAGGGTTTGGCGAGGAAGTTTATTTGGAGAATTTAGTATAGCCGATATGATTTTGTTTTTGTATTAAGAAGGAGTTATGATGTCACGCGCACAAGCAACTATTTTAACGAACATGTGTCTGCTTAAGGACTCAGAAGGACGCTATTTGATGCAAATCAGAGACCCGAAGCGTTATTCCTGGTCAGGTGCTGCTTTACCAGGTGGTCATATCGAACCACATGAGGGATTAGTAGAGTCCGTCATTCGTGAGGTAAAGGAAGAGACAGGGCTCTTAATTCGAAATCCTAAGTTAGTAGGCATGAAGCATTGGTACACCAAAGATAATGAACGCTATTTAGTATTTTTATACACGGCGACGGAATATAGTGGGAGTTTAGTCTCTTCAGACGAAGGTGAGGTTCTTTGGGTCCATCCAGATAACTTTAACAAGATGACTTTAGCCTATGATTTACTTAACCTTCTTCGCGTTTTTGAGGAAAATGAGCTGAATGAACTCTTTTATCGCGAAAGACTTGAGAATGATTTTATTCGAGAGTTTTGGTGAAATTCTCTTAAAAATATAGTTTTATAACATAAAAAAGGGCTTGTTTTATCAAAAAAACAAGTCTTTTTGTATTTTATTTCAAAAACGGCTTGACTTATGAATAAAAATTCTATAAAATGGATGTATAAGTTATAAAAATTAGTTTTTAGGAAAGAAAAGGGTATGATTATGTCATTCAAAAAAATAACGTTTGGTATGTTAGCGGTAGCATCTGTCTTTGCTTTGACAGCGTGTGGATCTAGTCAGAGCAAGGATAGTTTGGAAAAGATAAAGGATAAGGGGACCTTGACGGTTGCTATGAATCCAGAGTTCGCACCATTTGAATTTAAAACCTTGGTAAATGGCAAGGATACGGTGGTCGGTGCTGACGTTGAGATTGCTAAGGCTATCGGAGAGGAACTTGGGGTTAAGGTAAAATTCTCAACCATGTCTTTCAATAATGTTCTGGCATCAGTCAAATCAGGCAAGGCAGATATTGCCATTTCAGGGATTTCTGCGACGGAAGAGCGTCAAAAAGTTTATGATTTTTCAGAGACTTACTACGAATCTAAGTCGGTTCTTATCGTTCAAAAATCGCAGTTAGCCTCAGCGACAAGTACCGATAGTTTTGCGGATAAATCCATCGCTACTCAGAAAGGCTCCATCCAAGAGACTATTGCAAAAGCAAACTTTAGCTCTGCTCACATGGTTTCTCTAACACAACCAGGCGAAGCTATCAATGAGCTCAAATCTGGTCAAGTTCAAGGGGTTGTGCTTGAAGAAGCTATTGCCAAAGGCTATGTTGCTAAAAATGATGATTTAGCCATAGCTGACCTTACTCTCAAATCAGAATCAACAGATGCCTATGCTGTTGCCATTCCAAAAGGAAGCGATAAATTAAAAGCAACTGTTGATAAAGTGATTACACAATTGAAAAAAGAAGGTAAGATTGATAACTTTGTACAAACAGCTTACGAGCAATCTTTAGATAGCGATAAAGACTAGGAGATATGATTGATATGAAGAAAGTAGTATATCTAGGAATGGTAGCCTTATCCTTATTGGCTCTAGGCGCGTGTTCTTCTAATAAGGGATTGACTGAGAAAAGTTTGTCCAGCAAGGGTAAGCTTGTCGTCGCTACAGAGTCGGAATTTGCACCTTTTGAATTTAAAACTCTTAAAAATGGGAAAGATACCCTTGTAGGAGCGGATATTGAACTCGGAAAAGCAATCGCTAAAAAGCTAGGTGTTAAGGTAGATTATTCTGTCATGTCATTTAACAATGTCCTAGCTACCCTTCAATCAGGTAAGTCTGATATGGCTATTGCAGGTATTTCAGTCACCAAGGAGCGTCAGAAAGCCTATGATTTTTCGGATCCTTATTACACATCAGAAAATGTTGTCATTGTAAAAAAGGCTGATTTAACGGCCTACACGACAGCTGATAGTCTTAATAAAAAATCAGTTGGAACTCAGAAAGGGTCTGTTCAAGAAAATGTTGCTAAAGAGCAGTTGCCAACAGCAAGTATCGTGTCTCTAACCTCAAATGGTGAAATGATTTCAGAGCTTAAATCAGGTCAATTGCAGGCTGTGGTTTTGGAAAAAGCTATTGCAGAAGGTTATGTTGCACAAAATGATGACTTGATCATATCGGATCAGCTGACCTTGACATCAACTGAGTCAGATACCTATGCAGTGGCTCTGCCGAAAGGAACAGATAAAGCGGTCATCTCAAAAGTCAATCAGGCGATCAAAGAAGTCAAAGAATCAGGTCAATTTGACACTTGGTTACAAGAAGCTGCAAGTTACCAACAAAGCAGCTCTAATTAAGATTAGTAAGGTTCGTTTTTCTTGTTGATGTCATACTTGATGGTGTTATTGGAGAACTTTTCACCATTTCAAGAGGACATGATTAGAAAAACGAGCTTTTTGGTGTTTTATTTCGCCCTTCGTTTACTGGAAAAATTGACATTTCTCAAGTGATTAAGTAAGCTTATAGAAAGGAGACGATAAACTTATGAAATTACCACGTTTTGGTGTCGAAGAATGGTTGAATACCTATGAAAAAGAGGCAAGTCATGACATTGCAGGGGTCAGCATCTCTGCTCTGACTCTAGATGATTTATTTGCATTAACAGGAGAGGACCAGCAAGCCTTTTTTAGAGCCTTAGGGCAGAAAAAAATGGATTACGGTTGGATAGAAGGGTCTCCTGAATTTAAGGCAGAGGTTGCAAAAGGTTATCACCACACATGTAGTGATCAGATTCTACAAACCAATGGAGCAACAGGAGCAAACTTATTGGCTATCTATGCGCTGATAGAGCCTGGGGATCATGTCATTTCGTTGTATCCGACCTATCAACAACTTTACGATATTCCAAAATCCTTAGGGGCTGATGTGAGTTATTGGGAGGTAAAAGAGGAGTTGAACTGGCTTCCTGATTTGGATGACTTAAGGCAGCTTGTCCGCCCCGAGACCAAGATGATTTGTATCAATAATGCTAACAATCCTTTTGGTTCTCTGATGGATGGTGCTTTCTTGGAGGAGTTGGTTTCAATTGCAAGAGAGGTAGGGGCGTACATCTTATCAGACGAAGTCTACCCTTCTTTTGATCCAGATATGACAGTTCCTGCTATCGTTGATTTGTACGAGAAGGGGATTTCAGTGAATAGTTTGTCAAAATCCTTGTCTCTTCCAGGGATTCGGGTGGGTTGGATTGCCTCTAATTTAGAGGTGACGGCTATCTTACGAGATTATCGAGACTACACCTTGATCTGTGCAGGGGTGTTTGATGACTTTTTAGCAAGCTATGCGCTTCAACATAAGGAAGCTATTTTAAAACGTAATCAAAAAATCCTCTCTGATAATCTAGCGGTATTGGAAAACTGGTTGTTTAAGGAGGAAAAAGCCAGTGCCATCTTACCAAAGAAGGTCTCGACTAGTTTTGTAAAATTAGCGGTTGATGAACCGATTGAATCTTTTTGCATTCGACTACTGAAGGAAGAAGGGGTTTTACTTGTTCCAGGCAGTCGCTTTGGCATTGAAGGTCATGTCCGATTGGGTTATTGTGGCGATAAGCAGATTCTAGAAGAAGCGCTTGAGAAAGTATCAAAAGTTTTAAATAGATTATAGTCTGTATTTTTATACCAAAAACATTGACTGTTATGGGAGTATTCTGTATAATAGACTAGAAGTTATAAGAATTTATTAAGGAGATACCCTATGAAATTGAAAAAAATGTTTTTGGGAGCTCTTGTTGCTCTCTCTGTTGTGACGCTTGCGGCTTGTTCGTCATCGTCATCATCAAAAAATGAATTAGATTCGATTAAAAAATCAGGTAAATTGGTTGTTGCTGTTAGTCCTGACTATGCCCCATTCGAATTTAAGGCTTTGGTTGATGGTAAGGATAAGGTTGTCGGAGCGGATATTCAGTTGGCACAAGCTATTGCTGATAAAATTGGTGTTAAACTTGAAGTGTCAACCATGAGTTTTGACAACGTGCTTTCAAGTTTGAAATCAGGTAAGGCTGATATGGCAATCTCAGGTCTCTCTGTAACAGCTGAGCGTAAAAAAGCCTTTACCTTCTCTGACTCTTACTACGAGACTGAAAATGCGATCTTGGTTCGTGCGGATCAAGCAGCGACTTACAAGTCACTTGATGCTTTGAATGGTAAAAAAGTAGCTGTTCAAAAAGGAACAATTGAAGAAGGTTTAGCTAAGGCTCAATTGACAAAATCTAATATTGTATCATTGACTGCCATGGGTGAAGCTATTAACGAATTGAAATCAGGTGTCGTTGATGCAGTGGATCTTGAAAAACCAGTAGCAGAAGGTTACCTTTCTCAAAATTCAGATTTAGCTTTGGCTTCAGTTGCTCTTAAAGTGAGCGAGGGGGATGCAAAAGCCGTTGCTATGCCAAAAGAAGGTAGCGATGAGCTAGCAAAAGTAGCTAATCAAGTGATTAAAGAACTTAAAGAAAAAGGAACATACAAGCAGTACATCACAGATGCAGCTGCACAAACAGGTTCACAAGTTTCTGAATAAGCTAAAAGAAGCTTTCTATCGTTTGTGAACTGCACCCCAAAAGTTAGACACAAAATCTAACGAATGGGGTGTTTTTTGATGAAATTAACGTATGAAGATAAATTAACAATATACGAGCT
>NZ_JAFBEI010000029.1 GCF_016908655.1 Streptococcus saliviloxodontae | reverse complement strand
TTTCATTATAAGTCATGTGGGGCTTTTTTCATACCGCTAAAAAGCCCTACAATATCTGAATGAGATTTACCCACTACAGAAATTATAGAGCCATATAATGAAACAGACAAGAATACAGATAGTTTCAATCCCATTTATGATTAGTCACTAATATCTTCTATGACAACAAAAGTCAACGACATAAAATAAAAAACTTAGTCCTGTATCACACAGGAACTAAGGTTTTTTCCAATTGTTAGTAATTATTTACCAAGTTTTGCTTTAGCAGCATCTGCAAGAGCTGTAAAAGCTGCTGCATCATTAACTGCTAAGTCAGCAAGCATTTTACGGTTAACTTCGATTTCAGCAAGTTTCAAACCATGCATCAATTGTGAGTATGACAAACCGTTCAAACGTGCAGCTGCATTGATACGAGTAATCCAAAGTTTACGGAAATCACGTTTTTTCTGACGACGGTCACGGTATGCATAGTAGTAAGAGTTCATTACTTGTTCTTTTGCAGTACGGAACAAGATGTGTTTTGCACCATAGTAACCTTTAGCAAGTTTCAATACACGTTTACGACGTTTGCGTGATACAACGCCACCTTTAACACGAGCCATTTATATTTTCCTCCGAATAATTCTTAATCTGTTTGTGTAATGTTTACTGGAATACCTTATTATTTAAGGCGAGTAAGCATTGATTTAATACGTTTGAAGTCTCCTGAATGCACCATTGATGCTTTACGAAGGTGACGACGTTGTTTTTTAGTTTTACCGTGGAAACGGTGAGATGTGAAGGCACGGAAGCGTTTCAATCCACCTGAACCTGTACGTTTGAAACGTTTAGCTGATGCGCGGTGTGTTTTTTGTTTTGGCATTTTAAAAATTCTCCTCTTAAAATAGTTCTTGTGACAATTTATTTTTTGTCAGAAATTGGTGCAAGTTGCATAAACATCTGGCGTCCATCCATCTTAGCACGTTGCTCAATAATCGCAATATCTTGCGTTGCTTCAGCAAACTCGGCCAATACCTTTGCTCCAATTTCTTTGTGAGTAATCATACGACCTTTAAATCGGATAGAAACTTTAACTTTGTTTCCTTTTTCAAGGAACTTACGACCGTTACGAAGTTTTGTTTCAAAGTCACCCTTATCAATAACAGGACTAAGACGAACTTCCTTAACTGTCACAACGCTTTGTTTTTTACGTTGTTCTTTTTGTTTCTTTTGATACTCAAACTTGAACTTACCATAGTCCATAATTTTAGCAACGGGTGGCGTAGCTTGTGGCTGGATTAAAACTAAGTCAACATTAGCATCATCAGCAATCGCTTGTGCTTCTGACAAAGGTTTGATTCCCAATTGTTCACCTTCAAGACCAACTAGACGAACTTCGCGAACACGAATCTCGTCGTTGATGAATAGATCTTTCTTAGCTATGATCTTCACCTCTTCATTTTTTTAGAGAAAACCAAAAGCGGACCTGATAAACCAAGCCCGCACATATTATATCCCAAAAGGATTTGACATGTAGGGCCAGACAACCTAAGTCGCAAGGCGAGAAGTTCTCACTTCTACTTTTCTCATTGTTATTAGTATAACATTGAGATTAACCTTTGTCAATAATTTTTTGCGCTTTTTCTTGAATAAAGTCTACGACACCTTGGATATCTACACCTGTCGTATCAAAGGTGATGGCATCATCTGCTGCTTTAAGCGGAGAAACCTTGCGATGACTATCCTTGTAGTCGCGGTCTGCGATTTCTTTTTTTAAGGTTTCGAAATCCGTTTGGATACCTTTTTCTTGATTTTCCTTGAAACGTCGCTCTGCTCTTTCTTCCACAGAAGCAATCAAGAAGATTTTTAACTCTGCCTGTGGCAAGACCACTGTTCCAATATCACGCCCATCCATGATGATAGCGCCAGTCTCAGCAATACGGCGTTGCTGTGCCACCAGTTCCTCACGAACTTCTGGAATAGCCGCAACCCAAGATACATTGTTGGTCACTTGATTGTCACGGATAGGAGCGGTAATATCACGATCACCAACATAGACCAATTGGCTTCCATCAGATGCTTTAGCAAATGAAATTGGATGTTGTGCTAACTGTTCTAAAATAGCTGGCACATCTTTTTCTGTTAAATTATTTTGAAGAGCTAGATAAGTCGCCGAACGATACATGGCACCAGTATCAAGATAAGTATAGCCAAGATTTTTAGCAATAATCTTGGCTACTGTACTTTTTCCACTTGAGGCTGGACCATCAATTGCAATTGTAATTTTTTTCATGATGTCCTCTTTTAATCTCTAATCGCCTTAGTCGATATAGACTTGGTCACCTGGATTAGCATACCAGTATCCCATCGTCATATGGCTTGGGTTCAATGATTCAAGTTTATCAACAGATATACCTGCACGCGCAGCAATTGAGGCTGCTCCTTCACCTGATAAAACAGTTATAGTCGTACCATTTGAACTGCTTGATGTTTCACTTTCTGAATCACTTGAGCTTTCTGTGGTTTCTGAGCTTGATGACTCTGTCGTAGTTTCAGAATCAGACGTTGTGCTATCCTGACTCACGGTGCTTGATGAATAAAAGCCAGATGTCGCAGTTGTTTCATCACTTCCACCGTTTGACATATACAAGACAAAGAAGAGTACTGTAACCGCAATGATAAAGAAGAGACTCAACAACAATGTTAAAATTGGTGTACTAATCATTGGAATCTTCTTAGAACCGATATTCTTCGCTTTCTCAACAATACCTTGTTCTTTTTCTTTTTTCTCTGGTGTCTTCACCCTAGTTCCCCCTTGTTTCTTTCTCTAAATCGTATTACAATAGACTACATGAAAGTTTCTATTGTTTCTGATAAATGTATCGCTTGTGGTTTGTGTCAAACCTATTCACCTTTTTTTGATTATGATGATAATGGTATTGTCACCTTCTCTCAGACAGACCAATCGGTCTGCGAAACTTCTGATGATGATCTCGATACCTTAACAGCTGTTAAAGCTTGTCCAACTAAGGCTCTTACGATTTTGTAAGAGCTTTTTTGTCCTTTTGATAACTATCAAAATAATCCAGTTTGGTGAAATTATCAAGCAACTCTACCTCACCTCGAAATTCAGGCTGTAAGGCTAAATCATCTAAAAAATATTTTTTAGGCCATTTTCGCATATAAAAGATATGCTGTTTCTCACTTGCCAAAATCAAGGTTAGTGTCGATTTAGTGACTTCTACTTTTTTGATATCACCAATAGCGACTTTAGAAGGTTTAAATGGATTAAGCGATACGATTTTTACATTTCCATCACCTGGTATTAGGAAATAACGATGAAATCCCAGACTGAACAAAACAATAAAGATAGCAAATAAGAAAAATATGCTATTAGGTATCTTAGTTCTCTCATATAAAAGAGAAAGACCTATAAATATTGGCATTATTGTAATTGACCAGTAGATGATAAACCAAGTCAACTCAGGTTGCCAGTGGTATCTGACTTTGCCGAAAATTTTAATCATACTGATTCTCCCATCTTACCCATTCTATCATAATTTAGGGCATTTTCAATAGATTAGCCTAAAAATGAGACAATCCCTATGATAACATCGACTGCTTTTTCCATGGTTTGCAGACTGACGTATTCAAAACGACCGTGCATGTTTTCGCCACCAGCAAAGATATTAGGGGTTGGAATACCCATGAAAGAGATTTTTGAGCCGTCAGTACCGCCACGGATTGGCTCGATAATAGGTTTGATGTCAAGATTTTCCATAACAGCCTTGGCAATTTCAATCGGTGTCATGTCTTTTTCAATGACTTTTTTCATATTGTAATACTGGTCATTGAGTTTGACTTGGACACGGTCTTGACCAAGCTCTTCATTCATCTTGCTAGCGATTGCTAACATCAAGGCTTTGCGATTTTCAAAAGACTCATCTTCAAAATCACGAATGATATAGGCAGCCTCGGCCTGCTCCACTGTCCCTGACAAGTCCATCAAATGGTAAAAACCTTGATAACCGTCGGTCTTTTCCGGACGATCTGACGATGGAAGTTGGTTATGAAAATCCACAGCTAACTGCAAGGCATTGATCATCTGATCCTTAGCAGTTCCAGGGTGGACATTTCGTCCCATGAAGTCAATGTGGGCTGCGGCGGCACTGAAAGTCTCGTACTGCAACTCTCCCAAAGGCCCACCATCAACAGTATAGGCAAAATCAACATCAAAATCGTCAACATCAAATTTGTTGGCACCGATACCGATCTCCTCATCTGGACCAAAACCAACACGAATCTCACAGTGCTTGATTTCTGGGTGTTTGGTCAAATACTCGATAGCTGTCATGATTTCAGCTATACCTGACTTATCATCAGCTCCAAGTAGGGTCGTGCCATCTGTCGTAATCAAGGTTTGTCCTAAATAATTGGTCAAATTCGGAAAATCTTTAGGATCCAACTCAAATCCTGACTGACCAAGTGTGATAGGCTTGCCATCATAATTTTCTATCACTTGAGGTGAGATGCCATCAGCGTTGAAATCCGCTGTATCCATGTGTGAGATAAAACCGATTTTTCGGGTCAAATTCGGATCATTGGCTGGCAAGGTTCCCACAATATAGCCATTTGATGGTAAGTAGTGGATATCTGTTAAACCGACGGCTTCCATTTCTGGTTTTAAGATATTGAGAGCAAAGTCGACTTGACTCTGAGTTGTCGGCGTTGTGGTACTGGTTTCATCACTGCGTGTATTGACTTTGACGTAGGTCAAAAAACGCTCTAGTAGGTTATCATATGTCATTCTTATCTCCTTTAATCCATTTGCTGGCTGAGTTCTTCCCACTCCTCCATTAAGAGCAGTTGGTCTTCTTGGATCGTTTCTAGTTCTTTTTGGAAATCGCTGAGCTGACCGAGATCATTGGTCTCTAGCATAGCAGCATTGATTTCGGTCTCTCGGTTTTCTAAGCTTTCCAATTTCTCCTCAATCTCGCTGATACGGCGAATTAATTTGCGGCGTTCTTTCTGGCTTGCCTTTTGCTGTTCGTAGTCGCTAGCCCCCGCTGAAGTCTCTGCCTGCTGAGTTTCCTCTTTTGGTGCTGTTAGCTGAGCCAACTCTTCCAGCTCTGCCTTTTTGGTCACATAGTAATCATAGTCACCTAGATAGAGGGTCGAGCCTTCTTCTGAGATTTCGAGAACCTTAGTGGCGACACGATTGATAAAGTAACGGTCGTGGCTGACAAAAAGCAACGTGCCGTCAAAATCAATCAAGGCGTTTTCCAAAACTTCCTTGCTGTCAATGTCCAAGTGGTTGGTCGGCTCGTCCAAGATGAGGAAATTGTTATTTTCCATAGACAGTTTGGCTAAGAGGAGGCGAGCTTTTTCACCACCAGATAGCATGCTAACTGTCTTTTTAACGTCGTCTCCTGAGAAGAGAAAGGCGCCTAGACGGTTTCGAATCTCAACTTCTGCTGTGCTTGAAAAATCATTCCAAAGTTCATCCAGTACCGTATTAGTACGCGTCAAATTAGACTGGGTCTGGTCATAATAGCCAGTCTCCACATTGGCTCCGTAAGTCGCCGCTCCCTCAATAAAAGGAATTTTGCCGACAATTGACTTAATGAAGGTTGATTTTCCGATACCATTTGGACCAACAATGGCAATGGCATCTAGCTTTTTAACGTCCAGCGTGATTGGCTTGGCTAAAACATCTCCATCATAACCGATAGCGGCATCCGCCACTGTCAAGACAACATTTCCTGACGGTTTCTCAGCGTGGAAAGTCATGTTGGCAGACTTCTGAGCAGCTGTTGGCTTGTCCAAACGTTCCATCTTCTCTAATTGCTTACGGCGGGCTTGGGCACGTTTGGTCGTTGACGCTCTGACAATGTTACGCTGAACAAACTCTTCTAATTTGGCAATTTCTTTCTGTTGCTTTTCAAAGTTTTTTTCTTCTGTCGCTAATTTCTCAGCTTTCATGTCCATGAACTGAGAGTAATTTCCCACATAGCGGTCTAGCGAATGCGTTGTCAAATCAAGTGTGACCGTCGCTACCTTATCCAAGAAATAACGGTCGTGACTGACGATGATAAGGGCACCTTGGTAATTGATGAGGTAATTTTCCAGCCAAGCAATGGTCTCAATGTCCAGGTGGTTGGTCGGCTCGTCCAAGACCAGAAGTTCTGGCTTTTCCAAGAGCATCTTGGCTAGCGCCAAGCGGGTGTTTTGACCACCCGAAAGGTCTGAAATTGGCATCTCCCACATGGTCTGGTCAAACTTAAAACCGTTGAGAATGTTTTTGATGTCACTCTCGTAGGTAAAACCACCAGCCTGTCTAAAATGCTCTGACAAACGGTCGTAGTCCGTCATTAGCTTATCCAAATCACTGCCAGTCAGCTCTGCCATTTGCAACTCCATGCGACGGAGCTGATTTTCTGTCTTTCTAAGCTCATCAAAGACATGAAGCATCTCATCGTAAATAGTATTGTTAGACTCAAAACGGCTGTCTTGTGCTAGGTAAGACAGTGAGAGGTCACGCTTGAGATTAAGCTCACCGCTAGTCGGTGCCTCTTCGCCAACCAAAATTTTAAGTAAGGTTGACTTCCCTGCACCGTTGCGACCAACAAGAGCAATACGGTCTCTTTCATCAACTTGTAAACTGATATTGTCAAAGAGAACATCTCCTGAAAAAGAGCGTTCTATTTTATTAGCTTGTAAAATAATCATGCTTCTATTTTATCAAAAAAGACACATTTTTTGAATTGAGGAAATAAGAAAAACTAGACTTCGTACGAAATCCAGTTGTCTTTTTAAATCAATTGAGTCAAAATGGTATAATTTTTAATAACCAAATAGAGCCCAATAAGAATGATAAGAATCAATATGATGTTCTTGACGATACCTGTGATGAAGCGAATCACTACGGTTAATACCATAGAAATCACCAACCAGGATACTGCGCCACTTCCAAAATAGGTCTGCAATGAAGATACTGAGTTACCGACCAATAATCGTAACCATTCAGGTATCAATTCTTGAACAACCTGAAGTTGAACACCCAATTTGTTAGCTATCATTAAGCCTGTCGTCTGAAGCCAAGCAAAGATTCCTGTATTAAAGAGGAATAAGAAAGCCTGTTCTGGGTATTTTTTTACAAATTTTCGAATCTGTCGAATCATAATAGTCCTTTTTTCTAGCTTGTATAAAGTTTTTGAACAGTTGTGATATCCGTCGTCTGGATACCGTAGTAAGAACCTGATGATTGCATGACTGACTGCTGGCTATCATCATGGTCTAATCCAATGGCATGTCCCAATTCATGCTCTGCTGTATTCACAATACGCTCATAGGTATAGCCAAAGCTATCTGAGGTTAGGTAATAGGTATTTAGCATTACCTCAACATGGGTGATACGGTTGGTTAACATATCAGTAGTTGTATTAGCTAAACCTGCTGCTTGACTGGCCTTATCTGAGTAGTCCGTAGCAATAATATCTGCTTTGTTTTGGTCTGAGGTCATTGTGAAGGTAAATGCACCTGTACTGTTCCAATTCGAGATGGCTTCCTTATAAGCAGAAATCAACGTTTCATCCTGGGTTGCAATATAAACCGTAGCCGTTTTTTGTGACCATCTCGTTGATCCCATATTAGAATAATGGTCTGTCTTTAAGTTTGAAACGACTTCGGTGACGTCACTAGCAACGTCCTCCATGTCTTCACTGTTGAAATACGTTGATAGATTATTTGAAAAGGTTGAAATCTGGTTAGCCAAGGCAGAATTACTATTTTGGGCGTAAAACAATAAGAGTAACACAACTATGGCAAACAAACTTCCTATTTTGATCAAGCTCCAAATCAGCTGCCAAATGATCTTCACCACCAAACGTGGGATAAAGAAAAGAAAGTTAAACAATAATCTCACTACTAATACTTCCTTCAAAATCTTTTTAGAGATATTTAGTATAGCAACCCCAAAATCAAAATGCAAGCCTTTCTACCACTTGCACCTAAGATGAAAACAGACTGTAATATCTGTCACAAATAATCAATCTTCCTAAGATAAACGTTCTTCTTTAACATAATTAATCGGTAACATTTCCAGAAAAACTTCCACTTGACGTTCCCAATAATACCAATCATGAGTCCCGTGGTCATTACGATAATCAATGTCGAGACCTAGCTCTCTAAATGAAGCTATCGCTTTTTCATTTGCTGGGTAGAGAAAGTCCTCATAACCACACCAAGCATACCATTGCGTTTTACCATCAGCTTTTTTAGCAGCATTAACCAAATTATTTTCACTACCATCAAATGCCTCATCGCTTCCAAACAATCCCGCCCAGTACTTAATATCATTGTCAGTATTGGTTCTTAGAGAAGTGTCCATTGAGAGGGCTCCTGAAAAAGAGCCTGCAAAGGCAAACTGATTGCTAAGCATGGCTAACTTAAAAGCACCGTAGCCTCCCATAGATAGGCCCGCAATAAAGGTCTTTTCACGCTTGGTTGTCATATTAGGAAAGAAGCGTTTCATAACCTTTGGAAGCTCTTGACAGATAGCCGTGTAATAAGGTGCACCGTACTGTGTATCCGTATACCAGGCATTGTCTGAGTTTGGCATGATAATAATCAGATTCGTTTTACGCACCAAACGCTCTAGATTTGTCCGAGAGGTCCAAGAGTTCTGGTTGCCTCCCATACCATGAAGGAGATAGAGTACCGGAATATCTGTATCATCTCTCTCTTCTGGACTGACCTGATCATAATCAGGATAGAGTACCACCACTTGGCGATACTGACCTAGAACCTCTGAACTATACTCAATGTGAAATAAAGCCATTACATTCTCCTTTTCTTATAAAAAAGGCAGGAAAACCTGCCAAATTGTTGTCTATTGTAGTAACGATTATTTTAGAATTCAAACCAAATGTCTAGTAAGCTATTCACGGTAATAATACATTTCATATGTAAAACTCTGAGAATTCTGTGTACCTGCCAAACGAGGCCGTGAGGTGTCGGTGTTATCGCCTACAGGGTTTTGGTCTCCAATAGCAAATAAGACAATCATAGCTCCTGTATAGCCATTAGTAATACCAACATAAGGCATCCCTGTATAACTATTGGTAGAACCACCACTTAAATGTTCATCTAATTGTGAACCATTACTGTGAACCGTACCATCGCTAGAGATAACCATTGTCTGTCCACTGCCGTTCCTCCACGTACCAGCTAAGCTAGAGTAGTTGCCTTGCAAGATAGCATCTATATCAATATCTTGTATGCTAGACGAAGAAGAACTTTCGGTAGCACTCTCTGTTATCTCTTGCAATGCTCCAAGCCATACATAAGCAGTCACACCATTATAAGACACACGACCCCAAGTTTTACTACCGTTATAGCTATCTCCTTGAACCGTTTCTAAGACCTTTAAAGTAGTTCCTGCCGTGACTTGCGTAACTATCGAAGCAGATAGACTAGCAGATACTCGCAAATAGACCACGTCAGCAATCACGCTATAGGTCTTATCTCTTTCTACTTGACTATTATTGCTTTCTCCACTAACTCTACTAGCATCAGTCGCAACACTTGAAGAAGAGCTACTATTAACAGAACTAGAACTAACAGTTGCTTGAGAACTACTCCTATTTAACGATGTGCTGGTACTAGGGACATTGCTATTACTATCATTTTGCTCACTCCTATTCCAAAAAGCAAAGCCAAGATAGCATACAACAACGACCAATAATACTAAACTGCCGATAACAATGTTCTTCCTTTTCATACTCTTTATCCCTAAAACTCAGTTAGCAGTCATTCTTAACGAACTTCCATAACAACTGGCAAAATAGCTGGGCGTCGTTTTGTTTGTTCGAATAGGAACTTGCTGACTTCATCACGCACAGCACCTTTTAGCTCTCCCCAATCAAAGGTATCTTGAGCCAAGTAGTTTTCGACTGTTGTGTTAACCAGGTCAGCTGACTCGCGTAAAATATCTCTACTCTTCTTCACATAAACAAAGCCACGTGTGTTCACTTTAGCCTTAGAGATAATTTTCTTTTCCTTCTTGTTGACTGTAATCGCAACAATGAAAATACCATCCTCTGACAAGACCTTGCGGTCACGCAGAACAATATTTCCGACATCTCCAATAGCATTACCATCAATCATCACATCACCAGCTGACACTGCTCCTTCATGTAAGAATCCTTGGTCGGATAAGTGCATGATGTCACCACGTTTGACAATGTAGATATCTTCTGGGAACTTACCTAGCTCTTCTGCCAATTCGGCATGCGCTTGAAGATCGCGGTACTCCCCTTGAATAGGGAACAAGTACTTGGGTTGAAGAAGATTGATCATCAATTGTAGGTCGCGCCCATTTGCATGACCTGACACACGAAGATTCTGTGTAATAAGTTTTACTGAGCCACCTGCTTTGTAAATCAAGTTTTCAACACGCGCCACCACTGCTTCTTTAGCGATGCTTGGAGTTGTTACGATGAATACCAAATCACCATCTTTAATTTGGACATAACGGTGACGTCCAATCGCCATTTTTTGAAGTCCATTGATAGGCTCTCCCATACGACCTGTTTCAAGCACAAGAAGTTCATGGTCTTCATATTTGGCCATTTCTTTCGGCTTAATAATGATTTTATCGCTATCAAGTGACAGCTTTTTAAGACGAATGGCTGTACGGACAATATTTTCAACATCAAATCCAGTCAAAACAACACGACGGCCATATTTTGCAGCAGCGTCAAACACCTGTTGGATACGGACCAAGTTGGAAGCGACAGCCGCAACGACAACACGTCCTTCTGCGTCAGCGATGACGTTATCAATCTCGAGACCAACTTCTGACTCACTAGCAGTCTGAATGGTACTTGTAGCATTGGCAGAATCAGACAGCAAGGCCAAAACGCCTTCGCGTCCAATCTCTGTCAGGCGGGCAAGGTCTGTTTGGTAGTAAGGGCGAGCAGCTTGGTCAAACTTAAAGTCACCTGTGTAAACAATGTTTCCTTCATCTGTTCCAACAACAATCCCAAGACTCTCTGGAATAGAGTGGGTTGTTTTAAAGAATGAAATGACCGCATCACCAAACTCAATCTCTGTCTCAGCATCAACAACATGGAAATTGTTGTACTTTTTGATATTACCGTTATTTTTAACAAATAATTTGGCCAACTCAATCGTTAACTGAGAACCAAAAACAGGAACCTTCACTTGCTGGATAAGATAAGGCAAGGCTCCGATGGCATCGGCGTGCCCGTGTGTCAAGAAAATCCCTTGCACACGATCTTTATTTTCAATGAGGTAGTCTAGGTTTGGAATGACAACATCAACACCGAGTTGTTCATTTTCAGGATATTTCAAACCAGCATCCAAAACAAAAATCGAATCATTGACTTCTGCCAGATAAAGGTTTTTACCGTTTTCACGGACACCACCAAGGGCTATGATTTTAATATCGCTCATGACGATAATCTCCTTTGATTTTTTTGATAAATAGCAGAGCATCTTAGGCTATCTCTACTTTTTGATTACTCACGGTCCTTGCACGTTAGCAAGTCGAATTACAGCAATCTCATTATACCACATTTTTCTACAAATTTCTAAAGTCCACTAGGTTTAAGAATAAAGCACGTGGGTAACTGGTAAGAACAAACAGTCCTATAAGGAAATAGCAATTACAAAAAAAGACTAGAACAGACGTTCTAACCTTTTTCGTGATTTTCAGTTACCGTTAAAATTAGTCTACTCGAAAATAGAGTAGTAATCCGCGATTGTCATTTCTGCTTTTTCTTTTGCTGCTAAGTCTTGGATCACACGACCATCTTTCATGACAAGAAGACGGTTACCATACTTGAGGGCGTCTTCCATGTGATGGGTGATCATTAGCGCTGTCAAATGATCATCAGATACAAACTGATTTGTCAACTCCATTAGAGCGACACTTGTCTTAGGATCAAGGGCTGCTGTGTGTTCATCCAAAAGAAGTAACTCTGGACGCTTGATAGTTGACATCAAAAGGCTGAGTGCCTGACGCTGTCCACCTGACAAGAGACCTGTCGGCGTATCTAGATGATTTTCAATACCATTTCCAATTTTATTGATTAAGGTTTGGAACTCATCCTTATGGAGGTGGATACGACGAGATACAAAACCTCGTTTTTCACCACGATACTTAGCAATCAAGAGATTTTCAGCAACTGTCATACGAGGCGCTGTTCCCATTTTAGGATCTTGGAAGACACGAGCCAAGTATTTAGCGCGTTTCTCCGCGGGAACATGGGTAACATCTACGCCTGCGACGAAAATCTTTCCGCTCGTTAACATCAAGGTTCCCGCTATAACATTGAAGAGGGTTGACTTCCCTGCACCATTTCCACCAAGAATAGTTAAGAAGTCACCTTCATAGATATCCAAATTAACGTGGTCCAAGATTGTCTTGCTTTCATTGAAGCCGTTATTGACTTGAACCGTTGCTTCTTTTAATTCAACAATTTTTTTCATCGTGTCACCTTAGCTCCTTTGATTATTTTCTCACGCAAAACAGGTGTCATCAAACAGATTGCAAGGACAAGTGCGCTAAACAATTTGAGGTAGTTTGTATTGAATCCAAGAGCGATTACTGCCGTGATTAAAAATTGGTAGAAGATTGAACCCACCACGATGGCAATCAAACGTTCTAACAAAGTCAAATTAGTCGCATAGACCACCTCTCCGATAATGATGCTTGCTAAGCCAATGACAATGACACCAATCCCTTTAGAGACATCAGCATAGCCATCTTGTTGGCTAATCAAAGCCCCAGATAAGGCAATCAAACCATTTGATAAGATTAGTCCCATCACCTCCATGCGATCGGTACTGATACCAAAACTACGAGCCATATCACGGTTATCACCTGTCGCAATGTAAGCCTGGCCAAGACGAGTATTTAAAAAGGCAATCAAGGCAGCGGTAACAAGCGCCACTGCAATCAAACCAACAATCAGCAGATTGTATTTATCGCTAAATGGTAGCAAATCTTGGATTGACTTAATATCCAAAAGACCAAGATTGGCACGCCCCATAATCATCAGCATAATGGAGTTAAGAGAAGTCATCACCAAGATACCAGCCAAGATAGTTGGGATTTTTCCCTTAGTGTAGAGTAGTCCTGTCAGCAATCCTGCTAAACAGCCTGCCAAAACAGCCACAATCGTGGAAGAAATCGGGTCCCAGCCAAGATTGAGGAGGGTCACCGCTACCGCACCACCTAGTGGAAATGAACCTTCAGCTGTCAGATCTGGAAAATCCAAGATACGGAAGGTCAAGTAAATACCGAGTCCAAGGATACCATAAAGTAATCCTTGAGACATTGAAGAAATAATCATCCTAAACGCCTCTTTTCTATTTATCAGCCTTAACAGCTACTGTCGCTGTTTTTAAAACACTCTTTGGAATCGTAATTCCCAGTGTCTTAGCTGCTTTCAAGTTAACAGTTGGGGTACCGTCATCAATAACTTTGACAGGAACATCCGCTACTTTCTTTCCTTTAAGCAGTTCCACAGCAATCTTAGCCGTCTCTGTTCCTAAACCGTATTGACTTTGGGCAACAGAAGCTAGTCCACCTTGTTCAACCATGGTATCAACACTAGTATAAACAGGAATCTTAGCTTCATTAGCCGCTGATACAACTGTTGTAAAAGCACTTGCAATCGTATTATCTTGAGGTGTCCAAATGGCGTCTACCTTACCAACCATGACACTCATCGTTGTCGTGATTTCATTGGTTGATGGCACTGCGTACTCAACTACTGTGAAGCCTTCTTGGCTAGCGTATTTTTTGAACTCCGCAACCTGTGATACTGAGTTGTCTTCGCTACTAGCATAGAGGACTCCAATCGTCTTAACGTTTGGCGTAATGTCACGAATGAGCTCAACAGACTGTTTGATTGGCACCTGGTTAGATACACCCGTCACGTTTTTCTCTGGTTTCTTCAAATTTTTGACTAATTTGGCTCCCACTGGGTCAGAGATAGCTCCCATCACCACAGGAATATCGCTAGTCGCTGATGCTAAACCTTGAGCTGCTGGTGTTGCAATCCCGATAACCACGTCATTCTTGGCGTTAACCAATTGTTTACTCATGGTCTGAATTTTAGATTGATCAGCTTCCGCATTCAAAACAGTCAACTGAATCTTATCTCCAGTATAACCTGCTTCTTTCAGACCATCCTCAATCCCTCTTTCGATTTCATCTAGGGCATCGTGGGTTACAAACTGCAAAATCCCCACCTTAACGGTTTTTCCTTGCGAAGATCCTCCCAAGCCAAAACTATCATAAGCAATAGAACCGACGGTCAACAGAGCTAAAAGGACCAAGGTCCCTATTAAACGTTTATTTTTCATAAGACTCCTCTCTTTTTCTGATGGAATGGCAAACAAAAAGCGCTTAGTCTTTAAACTAGGCGCAACTTCTTTATGACCAACTCCAACTGCGCATAGATACTTGATTTTGTTGTATGACAAAAGTCGTATCTATGACAGTACACAAATACAACCTATCTATCGCCAGTCTCGCCATGATGTCATGAGTTGTCGTGTGTTCATATCAGTCTTCCTTTCTGTTAGTTGATTATATTATACAGTATTTTCTAAAAATTGCAAGCGTTTGTTTCATTCTCTAATCTCTGACTTTTTCTAAGTCCAATAGAAGCCTCTCTTCTGAGAGAAGCTAACTACGTTTTTTCTGAAAAACTGTGGTATAATGAGAGGAAAAATCTAAAGGAGGAAGTCATGTCATTCGACGGTTTTTTTCTACACCATTTGACTCAAGAATTACGTGAACAGGTACTTTTCGGACGTATCCAAAAGGTCAATCAACCCTTTGAACGTGAATTAGTCCTGACTATCCGTAACAATCGCCAAAATTACAAATTACTCTTGTCGGCCCACCCTGTATTCGGTCGTGTTCAAACAACTAGTGCTGACTTTCAAAACCCACAAAACCCTAACACCTATACGATGATTATGCGAAAATACCTTCAAGGTGCTGTCATTGAAGACATCCATCAAGTGGAAAATGATCGCATTCTCGAATTTACGGTTTCTAATAAAAATGAAATCGGAGACGATATTAAGGTTACTTTAGTCGTTGAAATCATGGGTAAACATTCTAATATCATTCTTATTGATAAAAATGAATCCAAGATTATCGAATCCATCAAGCACGTCGGCTTCTCTCAAAACTCATACCGTACTATTCTACCTGGATCAACCTATATCGCACCACCAAAGACTGATGCCAAAAATCCATTTGATATCGCTGATGAAAAGCTCTTTGAAATTTTGCAGACAGAAGATCTACAAGCCCGTAACCTTCAGAAACTCTTTCAAGGTTTAGGTCGTGATACCGCTCAAGAATTGTCTTTGCTACTAGAAACAGATAAACTCAAAAACTTCCGTAACTTCTTCCAAAGACCATTGCAACCAAACATCACTCAAAATAGTTTTTCAGCTGTTACTTTTAGCGATAGCCTTGAGCAGTTTGACAGCTTATCAGAACTCATGGACTATTTCTATCAAGAAAAAGCTGAACGTGACCGTATTGCACAACAAGCGGCTGATCTTATCCACCGTGTTCAAAACGAATTAGAAAAGAATCGGAAAAAACTTGTCAAACAAGAAGCTGAGTTAGCTGCAACTGACAATGCTGAAGATCTCCGTCAAAAAGGTGAACTACTAACCACCTATCTGAGCATGGTTCCAAACAATAAAGATAGTGTCACTCTTGATAACTACTACACTGGAGAAAAGATTGCTATTGCACTCAATGTCGCACTTACACCCAATCAAAATGCGCAACGCTATTTCAAAAAATACCAAAAACTCAAGGAAGCCGTTAAGCACTTGACTGGTCTGATTGAAGAAACCAAGCAAACCATCGATTACTTTGAAAGCGTGGATTACAACCTTACTCAAGCCAATCGAGATGAAATCGGAGAGATTCGTGAGGAACTGGTTCAGGCTGGTTTTATGAAACGTCGTTCTACTGATAAACGTCAAAAGCGTAAAAAACCTGAACAGTACCTTGCTTCTGATGGTGTGACCATAATTATGGTAGGGCGCAATAACTTACAAAATGAAGAATTGACCTTTAAAATGGCTAAAAAAGGTGAGCTTTGGTTCCACGCCAAAGATATTCCCGGCAGTCATGTTTTGATCAAGGATAATCTCAATCCTAGCGATGAGGTCAAGACGGATGCTGCTGAGCTGGCTGCCTACTACTCTAAAGCTCGCTTGTCAAACCTGGTTCAAGTGGACATGATCGAAGCCAAAAAACTCAACAAACCCAGCGGAGCTAAACCTGGCTTTGTAACCTACACAGGTCAAAAAACACTTCGTGTAACACCTACAGAAGAGAAAATCAATCGTATGAAAATCGACTAACATTTCTGCTTTCTAAAAAACGATAACAGCCAATTAGATAATAAAAGGATCCTAGACTTATTTTCTGTTCAAGCAGAACTAGGATCCTTTTTGTGAGCTGTCCATCACTTCTGATAAAAAGGATAAGATCAATCGCAGATTGTTTCAAACAGTTATAAAAAGAGAAGGCTAGAACTTCGGTCCCAACCTTCTGAATACTTATTCACTCTTAGTAATGTCTTCACGCATTTCATCAACATTAAACTTGGCAAAAAGATACTGGCGATCCTGCACTGGGAAACGTTGATCGAGCTGATCGACTGGCCCAACCTCAATCAGACCTTCTTCAATGATGAAGTCCATAACGTGTCCACCAAATGTATGGTCATCTGAAATGAAGTGTAGATGATAGCCTGCAACACTAACACCATGGAACATCTCCGGAGTCCAAATACCTACAATGGTACCTGAGACTTCTTCCTTTGTGTACTCTGGTTGACGCGTTGCAACATCTGCAAACTTGGTATCTGGAGCAGACTTCGGAATCATGCGGACATGCATTTTTTTAAAACGTCCTTTGATCTTGATGGAACGGAACAAATTAACACCATCATAATAAGATTCAATACGCTCTTGGAGTTCTTTATCAGACATCTCAAAACGTTGACGGAAAATCACTTCTGCTTGGTGAGGAACAACCGCAGCATAAGGGACTTTTTCATCATGAGAAACCTCTACGACTTCTGGTTTTCCATCTGAACCCTTTGCTTGATAGGCTTTCCCATCAAGAATAATCAATTCGCCATCAATTGAATCCAGCGTCCCAATTCCTAAATCTCCATGCTCTAACAATTCTCCAATTGTCAATGAGCCTCCGTACAATCCCGCCATCAGGGCACCTAGGGTGTTGTACTGAAATAATTTAATTGCTTCTGACATGAAACAGTTCTCCTAAATCATCATTCTTATAGACGAAAGAAGAGGAGCTTCGACGCTCTCCTCACTCTTTTGACATCAGATAGAAAGAGCCTTTCCGCACCCCTATCTCTTATTTATATTATAGAGGATTGAATCCATGTATTCAATCTTCTAAAGATATCTTAGTAAAATTCATCTGGTAAGATTGTTTCACCAAGAAGCACATTATCTTTATAGTCAATCGGTACATCAATCAAGACAGGACCATTTTGAGATTCTGCCAAGGCTAATTGAAGTGTCTCTGCAAAAGCTTCCTTACTATCTGCACGGAAACCTTTAGCGCCAAAGCTCTCTGCGTATTTAACAAAATCAACAGGTCCAAAGTCAACACCTGATGAACGACCGTATTTCATCTCTTCTTGGAATTCCACCATGTTGTACTTACCATCATTCCAGATAATGTGTACAAGCGGTAATTTCAAGCGAACTGCTGTTTCCAACTCTTGTGCAGAAAAGAGGAAGCCGCCGTCACCTGAGATTGAAATAATGGTTTCATTTGGACGAAGCAAGGCTGCTGCAATCCCCCAAGGAAGTGCAACACCTAACGTTTGCATACCATTTGAGAAGAGCAAATGACGTGCCTCATAAGATTTAAAGTAACGCGCCATCCAAATATAGTGACTGCCGACATCAACTGTAACAGTCATATCGTCTGTAACCTTATCTTGAAGCACTTCAATCAAATCAAGCGGGTGAACCAAACCTTCTCTACTGTTACGATCAAATTTAACATCTTCAACAACATTATTACGAAGTCCTTTCAAGTACTCCTTAGAAGCACTTGATAGTTGGTAACCGTTGATTGCAGGTAACAAGAGTTCAAGTGTCTCTTCAATGTTACCAATCAATTCACGCTCAGGTTGGAAATAAGTGTCAATCTCTGCTGGCTCAACATCAATAACGACAATACGTGCTGAAACTTCAGCATTCCAGTTACGAGCTTCGTATTCGATTGGGTCATAACCAATGGCAATAACAAGGTCAGCTCGTTTCAACAGCATATCACCTGGCTGGTTTCGGAAAAGACCAACGCGCCCAAAGAAGGTATCTTCTTCCAAATCACGAGACACAATACCAGCTCCTTGGAAAGTCTCAACAACCGGCAACTTAACAGCTTCTAGAAGACGACGAATAGCTGTTGTCACACCTTCTGTAGAAGCTCCGTTTCCAAGAAGTAAGACAGGTAGCTCTGCATTACGAATAGCTTGAGCAAGGTAGTTGATATCATCAACAGAAGCTGAACCAAGCTTAGGATCTGTCAAAGGTTTAATCGCTGTCACAGAAACACTGCTATCAACCACATCTTGAGGAATTGAGATAAAACTTGCTCCTGGCTTACCTGATTTTGAATAACGGTAAGCATTTGCGATTGTTTCAGAGATGGTATTTGCATCGTGGATTTCTGCAGAATATTTTGTAATTGGCTGCATCATCGCTACGTTATTCATAGACTGGTGAGCACGTTTAAGCAAATCAGCTCGCTTAACTTGTCCTCCAATTGCAAGAACAGGGTCTCCCTCATCAGTTGCAGTGACCAATCCAGTTGCTAAATTTGAAACACCAGGTCCGCTGGTTACCAACACAACTCCAGGTTCACCTGTAATACGACCAACACCTTGTGCCATAAAAGCTGCATTTTGTTCATGACGAGCAACAATCAGTTCTGGCCCTTTGTCCTCCAAGGTGTCAAAAACGCGGTCGATCTTCGCACCAGGAATTCCAAAAACATACTTGACATTGTGATTGATCAAACTGTCGACGACTAGGTCGGCACCATAGTTTTCTGTTTTATCTGTCATTTTATTGCCATAAAAGTTTGTTATTGTAACTAAATAACAAACTTTTTCCCTTTCTATGCATTTGCTTTTCACAAATTCTAGGTCAATTATATCATATCTTTTCACTAAGTTTGTGAAAATTTATTTGTGAATTTTTTCATTTTGAAACATCTCATAAATACTGATTTAAATTCTCATCATCTTGGAGTATTTACCAGATAAAAGCAGCTATTAACTTAAAAGGCGAAGCAAAATGCTCCACCTCTTTTATGAACTGTCTTGTCAGTTTTCAACCTATCTGGACCTTAGTCACTCCTTTTCTTGACTTTTGATTCGCCAGTAATCGTAGAAACTGAGAATACTAAATCCTACAATCACCAAGAGGATATTTCTCACCTTGTCTCCTGAGGCGTCAAAAAAAGTTAATAGGAGAAAAATGATAATCACTGAAATCAGATTACTAGCCAATTTATCTTTAAAGGTTGATTTCATTGATAAACTCCATCATATTGATATCATCTGGTACCAAGGTTAGGTAAACCTCAGCCATTTGTTTGGCTTTTTCAAACTCAGCAAACTCTCTAAGGAGATAAACATATTCTTGTAGAAATTCTGGATTATCCTTAAGCTCTTTTTCAAGTGCCTGATAAGAAGTAAATGCCTTTTCCTCATCATCCACTTCTCGATAAGCCTTAGCGATATTCCACTTGGTAATCAGGGTTTCAATATCCTCACGGTCCAACTTGATGACATCCTGATAACGCTCCTCTTCCAAATAAAGGGTTGACAAACGCATTAGAATATCTTCATCATCAACTGCAACTTTCTGCGCAGATAGCAGGTAGGACTCCGCGGATTGACGATCGTGCAATTCATACGAAAATTGTGAAGCGGCTAATAACAGCTGGACATCAAATTCATTCTTAGTTAAACCTTGCTGCACCAAACGTAAGGCCTCTTCAATTTTATGTTCCTCATGCAAGGACAAGGCATAATGATACTCATAGCCTGGAAAGTCAGGATTCATCGTATCAAGTTGTTTGAAGTACAAGTTAGCTTTTTGGTACTCTTCTTGATCATATAAGAGCCCCGCTAATTCAAATACTGTTGCGTCATCATACTCAATCTCAACTGCCTTCTCAAGAAACTCTATAGCTGCTTCAAACTTTCCTAGACTGGCATAAGCACGTCCAATCCTCTGATAAGTGGAGATACCCGTCAAACTCAACATCTCACGATTATCCAATACAGCATAATGGTCTATAGCTGCCTTATAATCCTCTACTTCCATATCCATCTCAGCTAAGCCAAAGATTACCAAGGGATCATCTGATAGTTGGCTTGCAAGTAGCATCTTCTCACGCGCAACATCAGCCAAGCCTTCCATTTGATAGAGATCAGCCATAACCAAAAGAGCTGACAAGTAGTCTTCTGAGTCTTGTGAAACGCTATCTAAATATAAAAAGGCTCCTTCAATATCACCATCCTCTGCTGCAATTTGAGCAAGATTGATATAACTTTCTGGATAATCCTCTTTGATTTGCTCATAGATGCGTTTTGCTTGGGGCAAAAAACCAATAGATTCCAGGTATTCAGCTAATTCAAGCAAAACCTCGCTATCGTCTTCACGCAAGGCTTTTTCAAAATACTTATCTGCATGCGCTAAATCTTGCTGAGCAATTGATGCTACCATTTTTTCACTATTCAACACGATTACTGTCCTCACTTTCATCTTCTTCATATAAGCCACTCACTGATTGGTACCAAGTAAAGATCTCTTTCACCAATACCTTAATCGTAGCGTAGGCAGGGATTCCCAAAAAGACTCCCCAAACACCAAACATCGTTCCTGCCACAAGCAGGATAAACATAATAGTTATAGGATGGATACTGAGTTTGCTCCCTAAAACCAAAGGCGTTACAAAACGTCCCTCTATCGTCTGCTCAATCACAAAAATAACCAAAACTTTGACTAACATCAAAGGTCCTTCTACTAAAGCCATAATAACGACCGGTATCATGGCTAAAAAACTTCCCAAATACGGAATCATGTTCAAAAAACCTGCGGTAATTCCCAGAGCAATACCGTAACGTAATTTGACAATCGAAAACATGACAGAGAACATAATCCCCACAACAATAGCCACCAACACTTGACCTTGGACATAGCCTTCCAACTGTTGATTGATGTCCCCTAAGACACGTGCTGTTGGGACCCTCATTTTCGTTGGGATTACCTTCAATACCCCCCCCTTCATCTTGCCACTGTCTCTTAAAAAATAAAACAGGATGAAAGGTGAAATAATAATAGCAACAGCAATTCGAGTAATAGTCCCTGCGAATTCTCCTGCCCAATTGATCATATTTTTTGAAAAACCTTGAGCGTAGTCAACTGCTTTTGACGAAATTGTAGTTAGGAGAGATTCCAATTGCGTCTGATAAGCATCAAGCCAAGGACTGGTCAACAACTGTTTAGATTGCTTATCTAAACTTGTCACGTAACCAGGCAAGTTCTCCAAAAACGACACGACCTGATGTTGAATCATCGGTAAAAAACCCGATAACCCCCAAACAATCAGCAATACAATAAAGGTAAAAACAGTCGCTATAGAACCCACTCTTCCCATATGGAACTTTCTCTCGACAAAAGAAACTAAGGGGTTTATGAGATAATATAATATCGTAGAAATGACCAAAGGCAACATTAATACTGCTGCAAACTGAATGATCGGTGTAAAAATCGATGATATTTTTGAAAATAAAAAAATCACCAAAAATACCAATAAGGTAATCAGTAAAATCACAACTGCCTGATTATTTAAAAACCAGCGATAAAACCATGATTCCGTCCATTTTTTGTCTTCTGATTGCTTCATACCGTCTCCTTTTGATAGGGTAATTTCCTACTATTATAGCATGTTTTAATCTCAAAAGTCAGTTTGAACTAACAGCCTATCAATCACTTGAGCGATAGCTAATACCTCAAAAGAAAAACATCTCTAAAAAGCAAACAAAAAAGCTGAGATAAGTCTGAGCTTTTTGGGTTTATCTATTAATGATGAAGACCTCGTTGTTGATAGAAGCGCTGTTAGCCTTAGTCAATCTAAAATTTCCAACCTTAAACATTCTTTCGGACAGTTTAAACATCGATAAATCAGCTTTTGCAGTCCTACGTTTAGGTATTCAAGGTATTTTGCAACTTCAGCCTCATTGATAATTCTGGGTCAAAGAATTAAGGCTCGTAAAATTGAACAGTTTTGTCAACCAATTGTTGCTTGTCATCATAAGTAAATTTGGCTGAAAAAAAGGGAACATCCTCTAAAATCCATTTGAAGATTTCATAGTCACCTTCCCAAGTTGGTTTTTGAAGAACTTGCTCATAAGGCACCCACTCTAAGGTCCCTTCACGAGACTCCTCATCGGAAATCAACTCACCTTCAAAAGCAGTCACCTTAAAAACGTAAGTGTACCAATCATGACCTGGTGTAAATTCCGGAAATGTAATCATCCCTTTAAAATCCATCTCTTTAACTGTCAAACGAGTCTCTTCAAAAATTTCACGTCGGGCACACTCATCTGGTGTCTCTCCCGGCTCCAATTTTCCTCCAACTGAGATCCACTTTCCTTCATGGACATCATTTGGTTTCTTATTTCGTAACATCAAGAGCAACTCCTTGCCATTATCAATGTAACAAATAGTAGCCAGTTTGGTCATAGGTCTCCTACTTTCTCTTTATTGCTCTTATTATAACAAAAATTATGCTATAATTTTATAAAACTTATCAAAAAACAAGAGAGCTTTTCATGAAACAACCACTTTATTTTGGAACTTATACTCGCCGTATCTCCCAAGGGATTTATAAGGCCATCTTCTCATCAGACAGTGGCGCTATTGAGAATACAAAACTCTTCATCAAAGAAGGGTCACCAACCTATCTGACTTGGTCTGAGAACTTTATCTTCTCCATCTCCAACCGTGAGAATATGGGTGGGATTAGTTCTTACAATTTGAACGGGGAACTCCTTTGCCAGCAGCTCGAAACAGGCCCTGCTCCCTGTCATATCACCTATGATAGTCAACGACAGCTTATCTATACAGCCAATTACCACACGAGCCAAATTAAAGTTTATCATGTCAATCAAGAAGGTCATCTTAGCCTAGCTTGGACAGAGAATCTGTCTGGTAACGGACCACACCCTAATCAAGATAAATCTCACCCTCACTGCGTCCTTTTATCCCCAGATCGCTATCTTTTTGTCTGTGATCTGGGTAGTGATAGGATATTATCCTACTTTATTGACAGTAAAGGTCAATTATCACTCAATACACACTATCAGGCTAGACCTGGCTCTGGGCCTCGTCATCTCCTCTTTCACCCAAGTCACAAACTAGCCTATCTCGTCTGCGAACTGGATTCAAGTGTTGATGTCCTCATCTATAATGGTGTTGGTTATCTAGAATACGATAAAACTATCTCAACTATACCTGATAGCTTCACAGAGCATAACGCAGCCTCAGCCTTAAAGATAAGCCAAAATCAACAATTTCTCTATGTTTCCAATCGAGGGCATAATTCTATCACTTGCTTCAAAATTGAACTTGAGGGGAGTATCGAATTGGTCGGTATCTATCCAAGCCACGGATACACTCCTAGAGACTTTTGCATCAGCCCTGACGACAAATATCTCGTTGTCAGTCACCAAGACTCGGACAATATTAGCATCTTCAAGAGAGATACAAACACTGGTCACCTCACCCTAGTATCGCAGGATCACATTGTTCCCGAATCTGTCTTCGTCGACTTCGAGCAAAATACTTTGGATTTTTCTTAACCTATGTTTTAATAAGGTATCACATCAAGAGAGGTAAATCATGAATCCACAAGAACTATTTAACCAAGTTAAAGAATTGATTGAGAAAAAAGATTTCTCAGCAGCACAAGATTTCATCAACGAAAACAAAGACCAATTAGGTGAGTATTTTGACCAAGCAAAAGCACTCATTGACGGAGCTGGTGGTCTGGATGGCGCACTTAACAAAATCAAAGGACTTTTTGGTAAATAAATAGCTACAAGGGCAGGAATGATAAAATTCCAGCCTTTTAAACTACTCTCCCTAAAGCAAACTCAGTTTGTTACGTTCTATCTAGTCAATCGGTAAACCTTAATATAGCCACACCTCTCCCCTTTTACAAGCAAATAAACCCTTGATATATCAAGGGTTTATTTGCTTTATTTAATAACTTCCTGAGTTTTAGCGTAATTAGCTTCGACAGCTTCTTTTTCTGCTTTCCACCAGTCTTGGTTTTCAGTGTACCAGTTGATGGTTTCTTCTAAACCTTCAGCAAAGTTGGTAAACTTTGGTTCCCAACCAAGTTCTTCACGTAATTTTGTAGAATCAATAGCGTAACGAAGGTCATGACCTGCACGGTCAGTCACGTGGTCATAGGCATCTTTGGGTTGACCCATTTTCTCAAGGATAAGCTCAAGAACTTCCTTGTTATTTTTCTCACCGTCAGCACCGATAAGGTAAGTTTCACCGATGAGACCTTTCGTCAAGATAGCCCAAACGCCTGTTGAGTGGTCGTTAGTGTGAATCCAATCACGGACATTTTTACCTTCACCGTAAAGTTTTGGTTTGATACCAGCCAAAATGTTTGTGATTTGGCGTGGAATAAATTTCTCAATGTGTTGGTAAGGTCCGTAGTTGTTTGAACAGTTTGAAATCGTTGCTTTTACGCCAAATGAACGTACCCAAGCCTTAACGATAAGGTCAGAAGCCGCCTTAGTTGATGAGTAAGGTGATGATGGGTTGTATTTTGTTTCAGCCGTGAATTTTTCACCTGGCCCCTCACCGTGTCCTGGAAGATCTTCACGAAGGGGAAGATCACCGTAAACTTCGTCAGTTGACACATGGTGGAAACGGATATCGTATTTACGAGCTGCTTCCAAGAGAGTGTAAGTCCCGATAAAGTTTGTGTGAACAAACGGGCTTGGATCGTTAAGTGAGTTGTCATTGTGGCTCTCTGCCGCATAGTGAACAATAGCGTCCGCTTTAGCAGCCAATTTGTCAACCAATTCAGCGTCAGCGATATCTCCAACAACCAACTCAACACGGTCGCCAAGAATAGCTTCAATGTTAGCTTTATTTCCAGCGTAAGTCAGTTTGTCAAGAACAGTCACGTGAACATCTGGATGGTTGTTGTAAACGTAATGTACAAAGTTTGAACCGATGAAACCAGCGCCACCAGTTACGATAATGTTTTTAAATTCTGTCATGTTTTCTCCGAAAAGTTTTTCTTACAAATCTTCTTTATTCAAAGGTTTGACATCTTTGAGAAGAGGATGGTTTTTATCTGCTTCAGAAACTTCTGCTTCTTCTAAGTTCTCCCATTTGATACCAAGTGTTGGATCAGCATAGTTAACAAAGGCATACTTAGGTTTGAGCTCAAGTGCCCAGTAATCGTTTACCAAGTAGCTGTATGAAACCTTATCAGATAAAACTTGGAAACCATTGGCAACCCCACGAGGGACAAAGATACCTTTTGACGCATCAATAACCGTTTGATAAACGTTACCAAAAGTGGCACCTTCACGAAGGTCAACCCAAGAACCAAGCACCTTACCTTCATCTGCTACTGAAATGTATTTGTCCCAAGGTTCAGCATGAAGTCCACGAAGGACATTCTTACGTGAGAAAGACACATTGTTTTGCAATTTTCCTTCCGCAAAGAAACTTTCTGGGAAACCAAGTGGCACCATTTTTTCTTTTTGGAAGTTCTCTTTAAACCAACCACGGTTGTCTCCATGAACTGGGATATCAAATTCAATCATGCCTGGGATGGCATCAATCGGACGAGCTGCCAATTCTTTACCAAAAAAGTTTTCAGTCATTAAGCTTCTCCAATCAAACGGAGCAAATATTGTCCGTATTCATTTTTCTTAAGAGGTTGTGCCAATTCAAGCACTTGTTCGCGAGTGATGTAACCCATGCGGTAAGCAATTTCCTCAAGGTTAGCCACTTGTACGTTTTGCAAACGTTGCACGGTCTCAATATACTGAGCAGCCTCAAGAAGGCTTTCATGCGTCCCTGTATCAAGCCATGCAAAGCCACGTCCCATCAGCTCGACAGACAAGTCACCACGCTCAAGATAAGCTTTGTTGACATCAGTGATTTCAAGCTCACCACGAGGTGATGGCTTGATGTTTTTAGCAATCTCAACCACGTCGTTGTCGTAGAAATAAAGACCTGTTACAGCATAATTTGATTTTGGCTGTTCTGGTTTTTCTTCGATAGAGATAGCGTTCATGTCTTCGTCAAACTCAACAACACCAAAACGTTCTGGGTCTTTAACTTGATAACCGAAAACCGTTGCTCCTTTTTCTTTTCCTTCAGCACGTTGTAGCATTGCTGAAAGACCTGCTCCATGATAGATGTTATCTCCCAAAATAAGAGCAACACTATCATCACCGATAAATTCCTCACCAATGATAAAGGCTTGAGCCAATCCGTCTGGACTTGGCTGCTCCGCATATGACAATGAAATACCAAATTCAGAGCCATCACCTAGAAGGTCCTCAAAACGAGGAAGGTCCTGTGGTGTAGAGATGATCAAAATGTCTTTAATACCTGCCAACATCAAGGTTGATAGGGGATAATAAATCATTGGTTTATCATAAATTGGCATCAACTGTTTTGATGCTGCACGTGTTAATGGATACAAACGTGTACCTGATCCACCTGCTAGAATAATACCTTTCATAGTAGGGTCTCCTCTATAAATTTAATCATTAGTATTTTACCATTTTTTGAAAACCTTGTCACTAGGAAAAAGCCTGTCAGCAGTGGCATTCCCTCTATTTGACCTTTATTTGAATTATCTTATCTCAATCTCATTTTCTCTTTTATACAAATTATTTACTTGTGTTTTTATTAAAAAAAGACCAACTGCCAAAGAGGTTTTTCTCTCAAACAATTGATCTCACAAGTAACATTTAGTGATGGTGAATAAACTTATTTATTCCCTAAATTTTGAGCATTCAACCAATCAAATACACTTTGATAGCTCTGACCATTAACGGTAGCCTGAGCGTCACCACCTTGGGTGCTGTTTGTTGCAACCATGCCATACAGACCTTGCCAAGTTTTGGCATTCTCAGTGTTTTGAACACCTCGTACTTGGTCGTTGAAGAAATAAACCCATGACCAATGGCCGTCATAAGTTGTTCCAGGCATTTCTGTCCCAACCACTGATTCATAGTAGGATAACCATTTATTGGTAGCACCGCTTTGTAAGAGGGCTTTATAAAAAGGCAGCACACTGCTATCTACTAACACAGTAGAATCCGCTCTACTATGAACCAACCACATCGGTTCATTCGTCAAAGCATTTTTAGTCGCTTCATCCAAGGTATAATTCTCTTCACCGTTAATCGGAGAGGACTGGTAACTATATGGTGCTGAAATTGGCACTAAAGCTGCAAAATAGTTAGGGTAAGTGATCCCCATGTTCAGAACCATACCGCCACCATTAGAAGCTCCTGTCAAGTAGATACGACTAGGATCTACTTCACTGTGCTGAGCAACATAGTTATCAATAACTGCCTTCAATCCCGCTGTATCTGACCATGCTGTTGGACTTTGAACAACAAGAACATTACTTCCTGTGATATTTCCTGAGCGATCTGTAAAATGATTTTGGATTTGGTCGCTTGTTAAGGCTTCTACTTTGTTTGAAGTCAAAGGAATTGTGATATCAGTTCCTACTTCTCCAATACCGTGAAGCCAAACAATCAAGGGGCGTTTTTGACTGGTCTTGTTTGATGAGAAAGCAGCATAATTCATACCTGATAGGTTCCCTTGCTCAGAAAAAATATCGGTCACAGGTAATTGTCGGTTAGACATCGCATCTTGGCTCGAACTGACCACCTGAGAACTTGTATCTCCATCCGCCACTACTGACAAGTCTGTCATATCAACCTGATAAGAATTAACCCATGTATTTCGCCAAGTTGACAAATCAAATATCAATGGAGAAGCATTCTGAGAAGAATCACTCGCATTGTAGTTAACATTTAATTCTAAGGTCACATACTGACTACTATCAAAATAAATAACATGTCCTGTATCATCAGAAACATAGGAATTGGTCACTTGACGTGCCACACCTGCTGTCGTTACCTGAGTTGCTTGATGGACAACGGCAGGCGTTACTTTGTGATCAAACTTCAAGATGACCTTGGAGACTGCTGGACCAAACTCGTAACTATCTACTACGATAGACGTCTTTTCGACATTAACAGGTGTCGTTACTTCTGCCAGAGCGGAGCCACTGACAAAAAGTAAGGTGACAAAGGATAGCATTAGGATAACAAACCGACGCATTTTTAAAAACCTCTCAATTCTAAAGTTTGTGTTACTTTATTCTAATAAAACAATTGTAACACTTATCTAATACAATTACAACGTTTATTTAACACGTCTATAACAGTCACTTCTAAAATTGTATTCGGTTGTTAAATAAGATTTGGTAACGTTGATTTCAGGTCACTCTTTTTTAATAATATAACGCTCAATCGGATAGTCTGAATAATCCAATATTGCTGGACCATTCGTAAGAAGACAGGCAATCTCATGGGCAATCAAGGGGCCTGTTGTTAAACCAGATGAGCCTAGACCACTTACCGCAAAAACTCCCTCCAGTCCTGGAACTTGACCATAAAATGGTGCAAAATCGCTAGTATAAGCTCTCGTACCAATGCGATAACGCTTATCTACAGCCATAGAGAGATTTGGATAGTAGGCTTTAGCTTCATTTTCTAATGCTTCTAAGATAGAATCATCAACGCTGAGGTCATAGCCCATGTCATTTTCATGACTTGCACCGACTGAGACCTTGCCCCCTCCAAATGGAATCACGTCTAGCTCACCTTCTGGCATTAAAACAGGGTACGAATCTGTCTCTAAATTCTCAAAATAATAATCCAGCAACTGCCCTTTTTGAGGTCTCACATCCACCTCATAGCCAAGCGGATCCAAAATCTCAGGTAACCAAGCACCTGTCGCAAGGATTACTGCGTCATACCTATCCCCATCAACCAGATAGGTATTTTCCTTTATTTCAAGGCTTACTTTTTTAGTGATTGGTGAGCAACCTGCTCCCGCAAGAAGAGTCTTCGTAAGTTCAGAACCATCAACACGCGCTGCACCACTTGCATAAATTGCCTTGTTAAATCCTTTTAAATCTGGAAAATACTTTTGAGCTTCTGTCAAATTGACATAAGCAACCTCTCCGATTAGTGGAGATTCTTGACGTCTATCTTTCACCAGTTGAAATAAGTCTTCCAATCGACTTTCGCGTTTTTTTAATAAATAGATGCCTGACTGTTTGTAAAAAGAACTGGAAAAGCCATCCTCTGCCAAGTCCTTGACTAACTTAGGGTAAAAGTCTGCTCCAAGTCGAGCCATACGATACCAAGCCTTGTGGCGTCTTTTTGAAAACCAGGGACTTATAATACCAGCAGCAGCCTTGGTTGCTTGTCCCTTTCCTTCATCAAAAACAGTTACAGAAACAGTCTTATCTTTTGAGAGGTAATAAGCGGCTGTTGCCCCTACAATACCTGCTCCAATAATAGCTACTTTTTTCATCTTGATTCCTTTCTTAATATATCCGTTCATTTTATCTAGCGACGCCTTATCCTTACAAGGCACAAAAACCGCTCGCTGCTAACAATGACACTTATAGACTACAAACATCCATACCTTCTCTCTACAAAAAAGAGTGATACAAATGACAAAGAGGAGAGCAAGGGAAGTCATGCAAAGACCTTGTCTTAGCGATTTTACCCAGCTCTCCTCTAACTTCGATTTAACCCAAAGCAACATCTAAAACCATCATCATGACAAATCCAACCATTAAACCTAGGGTCGCAAGGTCTGTGTTACCGTTGGTCTGCGATTCTGGAATTAATTCTTCGACAACAACAAAAATCATCGCTCCCGCAGCAAATGCCAAAGCATAAGGGATAATAGCTAAAACCCACATCACTAGAGCAGCTCCCAACACAGCTCCAATAGGCTCAACAATAGCTGACATCGCTCCCCAAAGAAAAGATGCCCAACGTGATTTTCCTTCGGCTCGTATAGGAATTGAAAGTGCTGCACCTTCTGGAATATTCTGCAGACCGATGCCTAGAGCTAAACCGATGGCTGCAACTAGGGCTGCATGACTCGTGTGACCTAAGCCCGACAAAGCTCCAAATGTGACTCCGACCGCCAAACCTTCAGGAAAATTATGAATCGTTATGGCTAAAAAAAGGAGCATGGGTTTAGATAATTGTTTAGGGTGCAGTCCTTCAGCTTCGGACTCCTTCTTCCCTAAATGTAAATGAGGCACTAGAGCGTCTATCAAACGCAAACTAAAGCCACCAATGAGAAAACCAATAGCGACAGGAAGCCAAGCTAAACTACCATAATCTGACTCAGCGTATTTAATAGCTGGAGCTAGCAGAGACCAAAATGATGCTGCAATCATCACTCCTGCTGCAAATCCCATCATGGTATCTAGGAGTTTACGATTGACTCTTTTGAAAAAAACAACCACAGCAGCCCCTACAATTGTACAAGCCCAAGTAAATAAACCTGCTAAAAAAGCGAGCCAGACAGGATTTTGTGCTAACATCCAAGACATGAATCGTTACCTTTCTGTATTAAAGATGCGAAAAAGGATTGGTTGAAGACTGACTGACAAAAAAGCTCACATCCCATTCGTCCTCGGTCTTCCAAATCTCAAAGAGATCATATAATTTTTTTGAAAACAACTCTTCAATGTAGTGTCCTGGATCAATAGCTAGCAAGCCATTGGTTAGCATATCTTGTCCTGTATGGTAATAAATATCACCAGTTATCAGCACCTGAGCCCCCTTTGCAATCGCATCTTGGTAAAAACCTTGTCCAGAGCCACCACAGATTGCAACACGATCAACGATAGGATTATCCTGATTGTAGCGTACCAAACGCACGGCATCTAACCCAAAGACATCCTTAACCGTGAGCGCTAAACGTTCAAAAGACTGTTTTTGGATACGACCAATACGTCCAATACCATGTCCTTCATGTGTTTGTGATAGGTAAGTCACCTCGTTGATTCCTAACAAATCACAGAACCAATCATTTAAACCTCCTTCAACAACGTCAATATTAGTATGGCTAACATAAACAGCAATTCCATGTTTAACTAAGTTTAGGAGAATATCGTTTTGAGGAGTAGAGACTAGATTTTTCAAAGGACGGAAAATCGGGGCATGCTTAACAATGATAAGATCAATTTGCTTGTCTATAGCTTCAGCAACGGTTGCTTCTCGAACATCCAAAGTAATCATGACACGACTGACGTCCTGATCCAAATGACCGAGTTGCAATCCTGAAATATCTCCCTCCATAGAGAGCTCTTGTGGACAAAAAGACTCGTAACGTTCAATGATTTGTCTAACTTTCATGACCTAAAACCTCCTTAATTTTTGCCATTTTTTGTAACAAGGCAGAGCGACTCTCCTCATTTGACAAAGGCACCTGTGCCAAAGCAATGTCAAGCTTGTTCCACTCTCTTTCCCATTTTAAGCGAAAAATAGCTGAAGTTTCCTCTAAAAGATAGGGACCAAATCGTTCTTGATCAGCAGTAAGAGTCATCTGTCCTGACTCAGCCACAAGAACTTCATAAATCTTGCCATTTTCTGTCATGATGGCTTCAGCGACTAGTTTAAAACCATTAGCAACCAACCAATGCCTTAAATCATCTTCACGATTGTTGGGTTGTAAAATCAAACGCTCAACAGAGGCTAATTTTTCTTTTCCTGCCTCTAAAATGTCAGCAATCAATCGTCCTCCCATGCCACAAATAGTGATAGCCGTCACCTGATCAGCTGGTTCAAAAGCTGCCAACCCATTTGCCAAACGAACGTCGATAAGATGATCAAATCCCGATTCTGACACATTTTTTAGAGCTGATTCAAATGGTCCCTTCACCACTTCACCAGCAATCGCTGCGCTGATATGTTGGTCTTTCAATAAAGCGATAGGGAGATAGGCATGATCTGAACCAACATCCAATAACTTAGCACCTTGAGGTACAAAAGAGGCGACTAAGCGCAAACGCTGTGATAATAATGTTTCCATAAATTATTCTTTCTAATCTTTTTTCACTTTCATCTGTAGTAATCACTTTTATATCAATACATGATTAGTTTTATTATAGCATATCCTAAAGGCGACTTAAAATCAGTCACCAAAAAAGCACGACAAACGCATGAGATACTCCATTTCATTTTCTGAACGACAGAACCTTTTTTGACCTAAAGTAGTCGGCTTAGATATTTGTCAAAGGATAA